>NZ_FYDT01000005.1:78353-134369 GCF_900187585.1 Pseudomonas sp. Irchel 3E19 | reverse complement strand
TAAACGGTGAGTTCGCCACCGTTCACATCCAAGCCGTTGATGATCACCGGGTCGTCATTGTTGTGGATCTGCAAAACCAGATTCGCGGTGCTGGTGTCGCCATCGGAGTCGGTGATGGTGTAGGTGAAATTCTCGGTGCCGTTGCCGCCGCCGTACAGATTCTTGAAGTCGGCGTCGCTGGTGTTCAGCGTGTAGGTGTAAGTGCCGTTGGCGTTGAGTACCAGCGTGCCGTAAGTCCCGGTGAATGTACCCGGCGTAACGGGGCCGGTCGGCACACGGTCGGCGCCTTGCACGTCGTTGGTCAGCACATTGCCGGTCAGGGTCAGCACTGTTTCCGATGCCTGTGAGGCATTGCTGTCGTCGAAGGCTTTGGGCACGTCGTCGGTGATGTTGACGTCCAGCGTAGCGGTCGCGGTGTCGCCATTGCTGTCGCCGGCAATTACGGTGAATTGCTCGCTCAGATTGTTGCCACCGTCGCCCGCCGCGTGGGTTTCATTGCCATTGAGGGTGTAGCTGTAAGTGACCACCCCGGTGGCCGGGTTGTAACCGGTGATGGTCAGGGTGTTGCCCAGTTGCGTGGTGATCGACTGCGGAAAACCGACCGCCACGCCACCGTTGATCAGGTTGATGCCGCCGACACTCAGGCTGCTCAGACCATCGGGGGCCGATACCGTGAAACTGCCGCTCTGGGTCAGTGCCCCCGGATTGGCCGCCGAGCCGTCAGGCAGATTGGCTTCGTTGAGGGTCAGCTCGCCACCGGCCGCCCCAAGCCCGGTGAGGGTCACCGGATTATTGACTGGCGGCGGTGGAACAACCGGCGCGACCGTGTCGTTACCATTGTCGATGACCGCGTTACGCCGCTCTTCGGGAAACTCGGGAATGCCGTTGAACCCGGCGGTGGGGAAACCGATGATCGGGTCGACCCGCCCACCGACTTCCGTCAGCAAGACAAAACTGTGCCCGCCACCCAACTCACCGGTGGTGTTGCCGGGGGCGTTGGGACCGGCGGCGGTGGCTTCAGCGGATTGGGTCGGGTCGTCACCGGCGGCGATGGCTTTCTGGATCTGCTCGACATCGGTCAGTTGCGCATCACTCGGGGTCACGGCCTCCGCAGCGTTCACATGCGCCGCCTGGCCGGCCAGCAATTGGCCGGTCATGGTCAGGCTGCTGTCGCGGCCCAGGGTCAATTCCTGGCCATTTTGCAGATGAACGGCGACGGCGCCTTCGGCCCCGGTGATCAGTTGATCGCCGGCAAACAACTTGTCGCCCTCGACCAAGGCGCGGCGAGTGCCGTCGATGCCCTGGGCGAAAACCTGACCAATGACTTTAGTGACGGTACCGATGAGCGTTGCCATGTGAAATCCTCCGCTGCCGACCACCGTCGGCACTGGTTCGCGAAGCAGCCCATGGCTCAATCGGGTTATCGGGGTGACGCTCGCACCTCGACAGTTCGTTTGGCAGGTGGCACCCCATCGGGAAACATCAGTGCTATCAAGCACTTCCGAGCCCTGTTCAAGGCAACACGCCTACTAACGCTACGTAACGGTGATGAAACACTCGAGTGACAAAAAAATGTCGCCCGCCACCTGCTACGCGTCCCTCCCCTTCAGCAGTACTTCGCCGTATGTCGCAAAGTGAGTTGAACTTTCCTCAAGCCTTTTTGCACTCCCTAAAGCACATAAAACAAAGGCTTTCGAGGTGAACAATGTGCCGGTTTTTACAAAGCGCATAAGTTTTTTTCGGCATAAGCCTTATGAAAATTTTTTCTTAGCTACGCTTCAGGATGTTCTTAGCTCTGTTGTTACAAGAGTGAAACGCTTAGGCCTATAAATATCGTCAAATATTTGGCGACAGTAACACACCATCAGGACTCAGGGAGATGCACCCATGCGCGTTCTAACCCCCCTCTGCAGCGCGGTTTTGCTGGCCATGGCTTGCACTTCTCAAGCCCAGGCCATGAACCTCACCGAAGCGATCCAGAGCACCATTGCCACCCACCCGGAACTTGCTTCGCGCGTGGACGCCCGCCTGTCAGCAGATGAACAAGTCAAAGTCGCCAAGGGCGGCTTCTATCCGTCCGTCGATTTGAACGCCGCTTACGGTCGCGGCTACAGCGATAACACCAACACCCGCGCGTTTGGCAATCACGACACGCGCATCCTCAATTACACCCAATCCGAGCTGCGCTTGCGGCAAATGCTCTTCGACGGTTTCAACACCGCCAACGAGGTCGAGCGCACCAAAGGCGTGTCCAATTCGCGCGCCTATTACGCGCAAGGCACCGCCCAGGATCTGGCCCTGCGCACCATCGAGGTCTACCTCGAAGTGCTCAAACGCCGCGAACTGGTAACCCTGGCTACCAACAACCTGCAAGCGCACTTGCGCGTCAACGATCAGATCGGTCTGCGTACCGAGCGCGGCGTCGGCAGCACCGCCGACTCCGACCAATCGGGTGCCCGTAAGGCGTTGGCGCAAAACAACCTCGACACCGCCGAAGTCGATCTGGCCGATGCCGAGGCCAACTTCTACAGCGTGGTCGGGCGCATGCCCGATGAGCTGGAAACTCCAGCGTCGACTCGCGGCGAGCTGCCAACCCAATTGCGCGAAGCCCAGCAGAGCATGGTCGACAACAACCCGTACCTGAAATCAGCCCAGGCCGACGTGCAATCGGCCGAGAGCCAGTACGAAGTTGCCAAGTCGCCGTTCTACCCACGTTTCGATGCCGAAGCGGCGGTCGGCGCCAACAACAACGTGCAGGGTGACGAGGGCCACGACAACGAATGGCGTGTGGGTGTGGTGATGAACTACAACCTGTTCCGCGGCGGCAGTGACAAGGCTCGCCTGGCTGCGAATGCGCACGACATCAATCAGGCGATGGATATTCGCAACAACGCCCTGCGCCAGCTCAACGAGAACATTCGCCTGGCCTGGAACGCCATGGAAAATGCCAAGAAGCAAACCCCGACCGCCCGCGAATATGCCGAAACCACCAAACGCGTACGCGCCGCGTATCAGGATCAGTTCGGCCTCGGCCAACGTACCCTGCTCGACTTGCTCGACAGTGAAAACGAGCTCTACAACGCCAACCGCCGTTACACCGAAATCCGCTACACCGAGGAATATTCGATGTACCGCGTACTGGCGAACATGGGCCAGTTGCTGAGCAAACAACGGGTGGTGCTGCCTGCCGACGCGATCGCCGCGACCGAAGTGAAGAACGAAGCACGTTTGCCAGAGCTGAAATGACGTAAACCTCCTGCCGAAGGCTGCTGATCCTGATCGTTCCCACGCTCCGCGTGGGAATGCAGCCCGTGACGCTCCGCGTCACTGGACGCAGAGCGTCCCTGGAGGCATTCCCACGCGGAGCGTGGGAACGATCAGTAAGCCCAATGAAGCGGTAACAGGGGAGCGATCAATATGACCAGCATGGAACCCGGCCATTCCGGGGTCGATCCGCGGCTGAGCTTCGATGACCCGTTACTCGACGGTCTGTTGATCCTATGCAAACTGCATGGCGCGACGGTAAGTCGCGCCAGCCTGAGTGCCGGGCTGCCCCTGGACAAGCAACGCCTGAGCCTCGATCTGCTGCCCCGCGCCGCCGCTCGTGCCGGGTTGCAGGCGCGGCTGTTGCGCCGTGAACTGAAAGATATCTCGCCACTGAACCTGCCAATATTGTTGCTGCTCAACGACGGCCGCACCGCCGTGCTGCGGCGTTTTGGCGATGACGGCAAAGCGCTGATTCTGCCCAGTGAAGCAGATGGCGGCGAACAATGGGTCAACCGCGAGGAACTCGCCGAACACTACAACGGCCAGGCGTTGTTCGCCCGCCCGCGTCACGAACTCGAAGACCTGCGCTCACCGCTGGTACCACGGGTGCATGCCTGGTTTCGCGACACCCTGAAGCTGTCGAAATGGTTGTACAGCGATGCGATTCTCGCCAGTTTTCTGATCAACCTTCTGGGGCTGATGGTGCCGCTGTTCGTCATGCAGACTTACGATCGCGTAGTCCCCAATCAAGCCACGTCGACCCTGTGGGTGCTGTCGATCGGCCTGCTGATCGGCACCGGCTTCGAACTGGTGCTGCGGGTGGTGCGCGCGCACCTGCTCGACACCGCCGGCAAGAAAACCGATGTGATCCTTTCCGCGACTTTGTTCGAGCGCATCACCGGCATGTCGATGAAGGCGCGGCCGGCGACCATCGGCGGTTTCGCCCAAAGCATTCACGACTTTCAGGGCCTGCGCGAATTCCTCACGGCGGTGACCCTGACCAGCCTGATCGACCTGCCGTTTGTGGTGTTGATGCTGGTGGTGATCGGCCTGCTCGGCGGCTGGCTGGTAGTGATCCCGCTGCTAGCGTTTCCGTTGACGATCATATTCGCCATGATTATTCAGGTGCGCCTGCGTGACACCGTGCAGAAGAGTCTGAGCCTCGGCGCTGAACGTCAGGCGCTGTTGATCGAAACCCTCGGTGGCCTGGAAACCCTCAAGGCCTGCAGCGCCGAAAGCGAGCGCCAGCACAAATGGGAAAGCACCCACGGCGCCCTCACCCGCCTCGACAGCCATGCGCGCAACCTCTCGGCACTGGCCACCAACGGCACGCTGTTCATCCAGCAGTTTTCCGGGATGGCGACGATTATTGCCGGGGTCTACAGCATCATTGCCGGCAACCTCAGCGTGGGTGCGCTGGTCGCGACCTACATGCTCGGCAGTCGCGTGCTGGCGCCACTGGGGCAAATCGCCGGGCTGATCACCCGCTACCAGCAAGCGCAACTGACGATGAAAAGCACCGATGCGCTGATGGCGTTGCCGCAGGAACGCGACGGCAAACAGCGGCCGCTGGAACGCACCCAACTGCAGGGTGCCCTCGACGTCAACGGCGTGACCTTCCACTACAACGGCCAGAATGCACCGGCCCTGAGCAATGTCAGTTTCAGTCTGAAACCCGGCGAACGAGTCGGCATCATCGGCCGCAGCGGTTCGGGAAAAAGCACTTTGGCGCGGCTGGTGATGGGTTTCTACGAGCCCGAGGAAGGCCAGTTACTGCTCGACGGCCTCGACCTGCGGCAACTGGATGTCGCCGACCTGCGCCAACAGATCGGCTACGTCGCCCACGACCTGCCACTGCTGGCCGGCAGCCTGCGCGACAACCTGACCTTGGGCGCGCGCTACATCAGCGATTCACGCATGCTCGAAGTCGCCGAACTGACCGGCGTCACCGAACTCGCCCGCCAGCACCCGCAAGGCTTCGACCGCCCCGTCGGCGAACGCGGGCAATTGCTCTCCGGTGGTCAGCGCCAAGCGGTGTTGCTGGCGCGAGCCCTGTTGCTCGACCCGCCAATCATGCTGCTCGACGAACCCACCAGCGCCATGGATAACAGCAGCGAAGACCAGTTACGCCAGAAACTGCATGGCTGGGTGCAAGGCAAAACCCTGCTGCTGGTCACCCACCGTACTTCGATGCTGAGCCTGGTGGATCGTTTGCTGGTGCTGGACAACGGCCGGGTCGTCGCTGACGGTCCGAAAGAAGCAGTCATTGATGCACTGCGCAAGGGCCGTGTCGGCTCGGCGGCGGTCTAGGAGTAAGCCATGTCTGCTGCATCCGATGGCAAATCACGCGGCTACTTCGACAGTTTCGGCAAAAGCGCCGAGGCCGAGTTCATGCCGGAAACCGCCGGCGCGTCATTGCAGGATTCGCCACGCTGGTCGCGGATTACCGTGTGGCTGGCGGCGGGACTGTTGATCAGCGCACTGGTCTGGGCCAAGTTCGCGGTGCTTGAAGAAGTGACGATGGGCGAAGGCAAGGCGATTCCGTCGAGCAAGGTCCAGGTGATCCAGAACCTTGAGGGCGGGATCGTCACCGAGATCTTTGTTCGCGAAGGCCAGATGGTGAACAAGGGCGACACCCTGCTGCGCCTGGATGACACGCGGTTTCGCTCGAACAAGGGTGAAAGCGAGGCCGACCGCTATGCGCTGACTGCACAGGTCGAACGACTGGCAGCAGAATCCGAAGGTCGGCCGTTCAAGCTCTCCGCCGAAGTGATCGCCAAGGCACCGCAAGTCGCCGAAGACGAGCGCTCGCTGTACGAACAACGCCAACGGCGGCTGGCCAGTGAACAGCGCACCCTCAGCGAACAACTGCGGCAGAAGACTCAGGAACTGGCGGAGTTTCGCTCCAAGCAGGGCCAGTTCAGCTCCAGCCTGGCGCTGCTGCAACAAGAGATGAACATGTCCGAACCCCTGGTGAAAACCGGCGCGGTGTCGCCGGTGGAAATCCTGCGGCTCAAGCGCAGCGCCGTGGAAATCCGTGGTTCGCTGAATGCCACCACACTGGCGATTCCCCGGGCGGAATCGGCGATTGCCGAGATCCGCAGCAAGATCGACGAGTCGGAGCAAACCTTCCGCTCCGAGGCGGCGAAAGAGCTGAATGAGAAACGCACCGATCTGTCAAAAATCACCGCATCGAGCATCGCCATCGACGACCGCGTCAGCCGCACTACGGTCACCTCGCCAGTGCGTGGAGTGATAAAGCAAATGAAGGTCAACACCATCGGCGGCGTGGTCCAGCCGGGCAGCGACATGGTCGAAATCGTGCCGCTGGAAGACAACCTGCTGATCGAGGCCAAGGTGCGACCGCAGGATGTGGCGTTCCTGCATCCGGGCCAGAAAGCCATGGTCAAGTTCAGTGCCTACGACTACACGATCTACGGCGGGTTGAGTGCAAAACTGGAGCTGATCGGCGCCGACACGATTACCGATGACAAGGGCAACAGCTTTTACCTGATTCAGGTGCGCACCGATAAAAACCACTTGGGCGGGGATTTGAAACCGTTGCTGATCATTCCGGGGATGGTGGCGACGGTGGACATTATTACCGGGGAGAAAAGTGTGCTGGATTACCTGCTCAAACCGGTACTGAAAGCGCGGACCGAGGCGATGCGCGAGCGCTAGGGGTTATCAGGATTTTGCGGTGATTGATCTGGCGCCTTCGCGAGCAAGCCCGCTCCCACATTTGGAATGCGTTCCCCTGTGGGAGCGGGCTTGCTCGCGAAGAGGCCGGCATTACCGACACCTATCTTTCGCCATGATTCTTCTGAAAGGTCTCCTCGCCCATCGCCGCAATCTGCCCCTCGATCAACGCTTCGAACGGCTTGAGCAACGGCTCGAATGACGCCGGCGCCTCCAGCGTCTGCAACGCTTGCACAATCGCCTCAATCGTCGACAACGCCCCCGGCCCCGGTGCCTTGCGCAAGCGATAGCGCGACACCCCGCCCTCGGCCAGCGTCACCCGCGGCAACGCTGCCAGCAACGGGTTGAGGTGCAGCATCTTGCGCGCCTTACGCCAGGTGCCGTCCGGCACGACCAGCAACAGCGGTTGATCAGACTCGCCGTAGGCCTGCATCGGCTGCGCATCGTCCGCCGGAAACAACAACCGCGCTTGATACCCCGGTTGATTCAACAGCGCCGGCAAATCCTCGAACACCTCACCGACGATCAGTTCGGCATTGGTCAAACCAAGCGCCGCCAGCCGTGCGGTATTGAGCGCATGACCGACCTCACTCGGATGCTGCAACAGCAACACCCGCGTGCGGCTGTCGAGACTGGGGATCAGCGCGCACAGGCAATGGGTTTGTGGGCGCAGGCAGCGCGGGCATTGGGGTCTGGACATTGATTCTTAGGCCTGATTGAGCTGAGCTTTGAGCAAATCGCGAAAGGTCTGGATCAGCGGTTCACGGCTGCGGCCACGGCGCATGATCATCGAGAACGGCGCCTGATAACCGAAGGTCGCCGGCAACAGCACGCGCAGATCACCCTTGTCGGCCCAGGCTTGCGCGTAGTGTTCCGGCAGATAGCCGATGTAGGCGCCGGACAGCACCAGAATCAGCTGCGCCTCCATACTTTCCACGGTCGCGGCGCTGTGTTTGAAACCGTGCCGCGCCAGTTCCGCCTGACTCCAGTAGCCACGACCGACCATGCGTTGCTGGGTAATGACTTGTTCGGGAATGCGCCGTTCGTTGAACAACGGGTGCCGGCTACTGCAATACAGCCAGTGCTGTTCGCGGTACAGCGGCATGTAGACCAGCCCGCTCATGCGCGTGGAAAACGCGCCAATAGCCAGGTCGAGACGGTTGTCCTGCACGCCGAGTTGCAGTTCATACGGGCTCATCACCGACAGATGCAAATGCACCGCCGGGTGTTCCTGGCTGTAGGCTCCGATGGCTTCGGCGAACGGCAGAGCCTTGTCGCTGACGGTGGAGTCGATGACCCCGAGGTTGAGCGTGCCGCGCAGTTCGCCTTTGAGCGCGGCGGCGTACTGCTCGAAGCCTTCGAGTTCGGCGAGCAGGCGCAACGTTTCCTGATGAAACAGCTCACCCTTGCTGGTCAGGCTGAACCCGCCACGGCCACGATGGCACAGCACCAGACCGAGCGCAGCTTCGAGCTGACTCATGTAGGTGCTGATCGCCGAGGTCGACAGGTTGAGTTCCTGCTGCGCGTTGGCGAAACCCTGATGACGGACCACGCTGACGAAGATGCGCAACAGTTTCAGGTCGGGTAAAGCGTTGGCCATGTCTACTCCAAGGATCGTCCCCACGCTCCGCGTGGGAATGCAGCCCGTGACGCTCTGCGTCACCTGCGAGTACGGCTGGACGCGGAGCGTCCGTGGATGCATTCCCACGCAGAGCATGGGAACGAGCAAGTGTGGAAGTCTGGCATTAGTTTAGAAAAATCTGAACTAAGTATTTGCCCGTAGCGATTCTTCCCCTCCACTACATTTCGCAGAATCGGCCCACAGCGGTGCCCGCATGCCGGCGCGCCGACATAAATAAAACAAAGACGATGAGGCCCTACCCGTGGACAAGATTCTTCACCAACCACTGGGCGGCAATGAAATGCCGCGCTTCGGCGGCATCGCCACCATGCTCCGACTTCCCCATGTACCGACCGCTGCCGGCCTGGACGCTGCTTTCGTAGGCGTGCCACTGGACATCGGTACTTCGCTGCGCCCCGGCACCCGCTTCGGGCCACGCGACATCCGCACCGAATCGGTGATGATCCGCCCGTACAACATGGCCACCGGCGCTGCGCCGTTCGACTCGCTGTCGGTTGCCGACATCGGTGACGTGGCGATCAACACCTTCAACCTGCTCGACGCCGTGCGCATCATCGAAGAAGCCTACGACAACATCCTCGAGCACAACGTGATCCCGATGACCCTGGGTGGCGACCACACCATCACCCTGCCGATCCTGCGTGCGATCCATAAAAAGCATGGCAAGGTCGGTCTGGTACACATCGATGCCCACGCGGACGTCAACGATCACATGTTCGGCGAGAAGATCGCCCACGGCACCACCTTCCGCCGCGCGGTTGAAGAGGGTCTGCTCGATTGCGACCGCGTGGTACAGATCGGTCTGCGTGCGCAGGGCTACACCGCTGACGACTTCAACTGGAGCCGCGATCAGGGTTTCCGCGTGGTGCAGGCCGAAGAGTGCTGGCACAAGTCGCTGGCACCGCTGATGGCCGAAGTGCGCGAGAAAGTCGGCGGTGGCCCGGTGTACCTGAGCTTCGACATCGACGGCATCGACCCGGCCTGGGCGCCCGGCACCGGCACCCCGGAAATCGGTGGTCTGACGACCATTCAGGCGATTGAGATCGTCCGTGGCTGCCAAGGCCTCGACCTGATCGGTTGCGATCTGGTAGAAGTCTCGCCCGCTTATGACACCACCGGCAACACCTCGCTGCTGGCCGCCAACCTGCTGTACGAAATGCTCTGCGTACTGCCAGGCGTGGTTCACCGCTGAGGGTTGGGTCATGAACGAACGTGATCAGGTTCTGAAGGCCGCCGCCGATCTGGTGTCCGCCTTCGCCCGTAACGATCGCGAAGCCTACTTCGGCGCATTCAGCGCCGATGCCAGCTTCGTCTTCTACACCCTCGACCAGCCGCTGCTGTCGCGCGATGCCTATCAGGCCTTGTGGGACAACTGGAGCGCCGAGGATGGCTTCGAGGTGCTTTCCTGCACCTCAAGCAACGCCTTCGTCAGCCTGCAAGGTGACGTGGCGGTGTTTATCCATGACGTGGCCACCGAGCTGCGCATGCAAGGGGAGCAACACTTCAGCCAGGAGCGCGAGACGATTGTTTTCAAGAAACAAGCGTCGAGCCTAGAACAACAAGGCCATTGGCTGGCCTGCCACGAACATTTGTCCGCAATGCCGGAAGGGCTGCCATCCCCTTAGCCAAACAGGTGACGCCTCACACACGATGAGGCGCGCCTTTATGATCGGAGCAGATCATGAATAACAACAACAACGACCAAAGCCTTACGCAGATTGAAACCCACGGGGTCGAGCAGATCCCGGACCACGAACGCAGCGCAGGTCCGACGGACTTGTTCCGGATGATCTTCGGTGGTTCCAATACCTTTGCCACCGCCGTGCTCGGCAGTTTCCCGGTGCTGTTCGGCCTGTCGTTTCAGGCCGGCGTCTGGGCGATTGTTGCGGGCGTGCTGCTCGGCTCGCTGATCCTCGCACCGATGGGCCTGTTCGGCCCGCTCAACGGCACCAACAATGCCGTGTCGTCCGGTGCACACTTCGGCGTGCACGGGCGGATCGTCGGTTCGTTCCTGTCGCTGTTGACCGCTATCGCGTTTTTCTCGCTCTCGGTGTGGAGTTCGGGGGATGCGTTGATCGGTGGTGCGAAACGCCTGATCGGTTTGCCGGAAACCGACCTGACCCTGGGCCTGGCCTACGGTCTGTTCGCGATCCTGGTGCTGACCGTGTGCATCTACGGCTTCCGCTTCTTGCTGTGGGTGAACAAGATCGCGGTGTGGAGCGCCAGCCTGTTATTCCTACTGGGCATCTTCGCCTTCGCCGGTCCTTTCGACGTCCACTACGCCGGCACCGTGAATCTCGGTCAACCGGGCTTCTGGGCAGCCTTCATCGGCGCGGCGCTGGTGGCCATGAGCAACCCGATTTCCTTCGGCGCGTTCCTCGGCGACTGGTCGCGCTACATCCCGCGTGACACCTCCAAGCAACGCATCATGGCAGCGGTTGTGCTGTCGCAGATCGCCACGTTCATCCCGTTCCTGTTCGGCCTGAGTACCGCGACCATCGTCGCGATCAAGGCGCCGGACTACATCGCGGCCAACAACTATGTAGGCGGTCTGCTGGCGGTGTCGCCGAGCTGGTTCTTCCTCCCGGTGTGCCTGATTGCGGTGATCGGCGGCATGTCCACCGGCACCACTTCGCTGTATGGCACCGGGCTGGACATGTCGAGCGTGTTTCCGCGGGTGTTGTCTAGGGTCAAGGCGACGCTGCTGATCGGCGTGCTGTCGATTGCCTTCATCTTTATCGGACGCTTTGCGGCGAACCTGGTGCAGAGCGTGTCGACCTTCGCGGTGCTGATCATCACCTGCACCACCCCGTGGATGGTGATCATGATCATCGGCCTGGTGGTGCGTCGCGGCTTCTACTGCCCGGATGACCTGCAAGTGTTCACTCGCGGCGAACAGGGTGGCCGCTACTGGTTCACCCACGGCTGGAACTGGCGTGGTCTGGGCGCGTGGATCCCGAGTGCGGCGGTCGGCTTGTGCTTCGTCAACCTGCCGGGGCAATTCGTCGGCCCGCTGGGTGAAATGGCCGGCGGCATCGACGTCAGTTTGCCGGTGACGCTGGGCCTGGCTTCGGTGGTGTACCTGACGTTGCTGAGCCTGTTCCCGGAACCGCGGGAAGTGTTCGGCCCGAAGGATGCCCGTAGCCAAATCGTGGAAAAACCTGAACTGCGCCAGGCCGCCTGACGCAGATCCCCTGTGGGAGCGAGCCTGCTCGCGAAAGCAATCTTTCAGTCACTTCTTTGTTGAATGTGCTGACGCCTTCGTCGGATCGCCGCCCGGAGCAGGCTCGCTCCCACAGTGGGCAGCATTGCTGAACCAGATTTGTTTCAACATAAAAAAGACAATCGGAGACACGCCATCATGGCTTTGGATTTATTCGTCGTCCTCATCTACGCCGCCGGCATGCTCTTGCTCGGCTACTTCGGCATGCGCAAAGCCAAGACCAACGAAGATTTTCTGGTCGCCGGTCGCAACCTCGGCCCAAGCCTGTACATGGGCACCATGGCCGCAACCGTGCTGGGTGGCGCGTCCACCGTCGGCACCGTGCGCCTGGGCTACGTACATGGCATCTCCGGTTTCTGGCTGTGTGCGGCACTGGGTTGCGGCATCGTCGCGCTGAACCTGTTCCTCGCCAAACCGCTGCTGAAACTGAAGATCTACACCGTTACCCAAGTGCTGGAAAAACGCTACAACCCGATGGCCCGCTCGGCGAGCGCGGTGATCATGCTGGCCTACGCGCTGATGATCGGCGTGACCTCGATACTGGCCATCGGCACCGTCCTGCAAGTGCTGTTTGACCTGCCATTCTGGGTCTCGGTACTCGTCGGTGGTGGCGTCGTGGTGATCTACTCGGCGATCGGCGGCATGTGGTCGCTGACCCTCACCGACATCGTCCAGTTCATCATCAAGACCGTGGGCCTGATGTTCATCCTGTTGCCAATCTGCCTGTACCGCGTTGGCGGTTGGGACGAGCTGGTGCTGAAACTGCCGGCCACTGCCTTCAGCTTCACCACGATTGGCTGGGACACGATCATCACCTACTTCATGATCTACTTCTTCGGCATCCTGATCGGTCAGGACATCTGGCAACGGGTGTTCACCGTCAAAACCGCCAAAGTCGCGCAATACGCCGGCAGCATCGCCGGTATCTACTGCATCCTTTACGGTCTGGCCTGTGCGCTGATCGGCATGGCTGCGCACGTGCTGATCCCGGATCTGGACAACGTCAACAACGCCTTCGCCGCCATCGTCAAACTGTCGCTGCCGGACGGCATCCGTGGTCTGGTGATTGCTGCGGCACTCGCTGCAATGATGTCCACCGCCAGCGCCGGCCTGCTCGCCGCGGCCACGACCCTGACTGAAGACCTGCTGCCGAAACTGCGTGGCGGCAAACAGTCGAGCCTGGCCATCAACCGTCTGTTCACCCTGCTGACCGGTATCGTCGTGCTGGGCATCGCGCTGGTGGTGAACGACGTGATCAGCGCCCTGACCCTCGCTTACAACCTGTTGGTGGGCGGCATGCTGGTTCCGCTGATCGGTGCGATCTTCTGGAAACGCGCGACCACCGCCGGCGCTATCGCCAGCATGGGCCTGGGTTTCGCCACCGCGCTGGTATTCATGTTCAAGGACGGTCTGGATGCGAACACGCCGATCTACTACAGCCTGGCGGTGGGTCTGGTGAGTTTCGTGGTGGTCAGCCTGGCGTCGCGTCGTCCTGCGACCGTGGCCAGTGCCATCTAAGCTTTGATGTAACGACTTGATGCTTTCTTCGACGGGTGTGGCGTCGGTTGCCACACCCGTTTTTTTTCGTCTTGAGGAATGTGCCGATGATGATTGTTCCCCGCGATCAGTGGTTCGAAGTGCAAACCCTGAGCGATGGCATTCGCCTGATTCACGAGCCGTACATCCGCCCGTTCTACCGCTGCAACCTCTGGCACGTTCAGGGTCGCGACAAGGATCTGCTGCTCGACAGCGGTTCAGGTCTGGTCAGCCTGCGCGAGCAATTGCCATGGCTGACCGAGCGCCCACTGGTGGCAGTGGCCAGCCATTGTCATTTCGACCATATCGCCGGACATCACGAATTTGCCGAACGCCTGGTGCATCCGGCCGAAGCAGACATTTTGGCAGCGCCGGACGGCGAGAATGACTTGAGCCGCGCCTTCGTCGGCGACGACATGTTCGAGGCGCACCCGGACTGCCCGCTGTGTTACGCCGAGTACCGGGTCAAAGCGGCACCGGCCACTGGGTTTGTCGAGGACGGTGATGTGCTGGATCTGGGCAATCGCACGTTGCAGGTGCTGCACACACCGGGGCATTCGCCGGGTGGGATCAGCCTGTATGAAGCGGCCACCGAGACCCTGTTCAGCGGCGACATCATCTACGACGGGCCGTTGATCGAAGACGCCTACCATTCCAATCTGGATGACTATGCCGCCAGTCTGCGCAGGCTGCACGCCCTGCCGATCCGCACCGTGCATGGCGGACATTTCGGCAGTTTCTGCGGTGAGCATTTGCGCTCGATGATTGACCAATGGTTGCGCGCACACGCCTGACCCCTGCTGTACTCAAGCAGAACAACCATCAGAACAATCTGCCATGAGAAGAGCTGCCGTACGTGCCGCCGTGCACCGGTTCATCCGGCGCCTGCTGGAAAACCGCGAATTCAACGACAACACCAGTCTGGTGGAACTGGGTCTGGAGAAAGCGGATATCGAGGATCTGATTTTTCATCTGGAGGATGAATTCGGACTGACGGCGTTTACCGCAGAGGAAGATCACATGCTCAAGACGGCGAAGACCGCGAATGACTTGAGCCGTTTTTTGCTGATGATTGCGCGGCACTGAAAGCAAAAGATCGTCCGATCGCGGTCCGAGCCTTCGGCAGCTCCTACATTGATCCGTGTAGGAACTGCCGAAGGCTCGGACCGCGATCGGACGATCTTTTGATCTTGAATCCTTTGATCTCGGATCGGGGGCGTTACCGGCGCCGTTGTTGACGGCGGCGCTGCTCGTCATCGGTGCGAATCGGTACCGGTTGCAGAGGCGGTTCGATCAAGCCGAGGGCAACACCCAAATCATGCAGCCAGTTTTGAATTTTCTCTTTCATCGTCATGCCCCCTTCAGGGTAGTGCCGAGCGGCCGGAATTCTGAGGCCGCTTCGCACTGATAATAGTCCGAAGTCCTACGCAATGCTCGGCCAAATCCGCAATGATCTGTTACTGAATTGAACAGAGTCTGCTGCCATGGGTTCAGGCTGTTTCCCGACGTTCAGTCAAAGGTGCGGAATAGACCGCCTGCTGCACCTCGATCCACGCATTGAGATTGGCACCCAGCATGCCCCGGCGCCACATGAGCCACGTTGTCGCACCCGCAAATGGCTCGGCCAAAGGGTGCACTGCGACGCTCTCGCGTCCCGGCAGACTGGCCAGCATCGACTCCGACATCAACGCCACACCACTGCCGGCAATCACGCAGGCGAGCATGCCTTGATACGACTCGATCTCCATCGCCCGGCCCATCGCGGCGTGGGCATGGGCGAACCACGCTTCAAGGCGCATGCGATAGGAACAGCCGCGGCGGAAGGTGAACACAGAGCGCCCTTCGACATCCCGCGCGCTTAGTACCGGCGGATGATCCGGTTCGGTGATCAACACCAGTCTTTCCTCACACAAGGGCACGCCGTCGAGCCCGGCGAACTCCAGCGGCCCATCCACCAGCGCCGCGTCGAGACGCCCCGTGAGCAAGCCTTCGAGCAGTTCACCGCTGGGCGCCGACTGCACTTGCAGGTTCACCGCCGGGTATTGCTTGTGATACCGCGCCAGCAGCGCCGGCAGATGGATCGCCGCCGTGCTGTACATGGTGCCCACGACAAAGTCCCCCGCCGGCTGCCCACCCATCACTGCCGCGCTGGCCTGATCGCGCAAGGCAAACAATTTGCCGGTGTAGTCCAGCAAGACTTTTCCCGCCGGTGACAGCTGCAAGCGCTGACGCTCACGGACGAACAGTTCGACGCCCATTTGCTCTTCCAGCTGTTTCAGTCGGGTCGACAGATTCGACGGCACCCGGTGCAGGCGTTCGGCGGCGCGGGTGATCGAACCTTCCTCGGCGACGGCCTGAAAAATCCGTAGTTGGCTGAACTCCACAACCTTTCTCCAGAACAGAACAAGTTTCTCACTATTATTCAATTTTAAAGAAAGTCAATCAGTCTTAGCCTGACGGTCATTGCTTTTCCAACGGAATCCAGACCATGTCGCCACTGATTCGCTTATCCGCCTGCTTCATCGCCCTGATGCTGGCCATGGGCATCGGGCGCTTCGCCCTCACCCCGCAAATGCCGCACCTGCTCAGTGAGGGGCAGTTCGACTTGACCGCCGCCGGTCTGATCGCGGCGGCCAACTACCTCGGTTATCTGCTCGGTGCAGTGGATGCGATGTTCGCCCGGCGTCCGCAACAGGTGCTGCGTCGACTGCACGGTGGCTTGTGGCTATGCGTGCTGCTGACGCTGGCATCCTTCTGGGCCAGCGGCTTCTGGTCGCATCTGCTGCTGCGCTTTGGCACCGGGGTGGCGAGTGCCTGGGTAGTGGTGATGATTACCACGCTCAGTCAGCCGCTGGCTGCGGGGGCGGGTCGTCCACGGCTTGGGGCGCTGGTATTTGCCGGACCGGGAATGGGGATTGTTCTGACGGGGTTGCTGGCGTTGGTCTCACATCTGCTGAACCAGACGTCCGCGACGTTGTGGCTGATTTATGCAGCAGCCGCGTTGGTGATGATGCTGGCGGTCTGGCGACTCCTGCCGCAACCCGCTGCCGCCAGGGCAGTTGCGGCAGCGGCCGTCAGTCCGTCGAATCGTGGCATCGGTCGGTTGGCGGTGATTTACGCTCTGTACGGCATCGGCTACGTCATCCCGGCGACGTTCCTGTCGCAGATGGCCAACGCGCAATTTCACGGGCAATGGCAGGCGGATCTGTTCTGGCCGTGCTTCGGCCTCGGCGCGGCCATCGGGGTGCTGCTGGTGAGTCTGCGCCGTCACGATCCGCAGACCACGCGTCACTGGTTGGTGGCGACGTTGTGGCTACAAGCGGCCGGTGTTTTTGCCTGCCTGTTGGGCAGCGGCTGGGGTCTGGCCTTGGGCGTAATCCTGTGCGGCACGCCGTTCCTGGCCTGCATGCAACTGGTCATGCAACGCTCGCGGGAACTGGCACCCCACGCCACTCAGCGCAACGCCGGCATGCTTACCGCCTGCTTTGCCGTCGGCCAACTCGGCGGCCCGCTACTGGCCGCGCTGAGCAGCCATTTCAGCGGTGGCTTGCAGCCGGCCCTATTGATCGCCGGCAGCGGCTTGCTGATTGCTGGCGGGCTGGCGATGCAATCGACTGTTACTGGCCCAGCGCTTTGCGCAAACGCCGACGTACCCACTGTTCAGCGCTGACAAACGTGATGCCGAGCAACACCAGCACCGCGCCGATGACGAAGTTCAGGCTCAATTGCTCACCGAGCAGCAACACACCAAAGGTGACACCGAACAGCGGCGTCATGAACGAGAACACCGCCAGGTTGGCTGCCAGATAACGGCGCAACAGCCAGAACCACACCAGGTAACTGAAGAACGACACCACCAGGCCCTGGAACAACACGCTGGCCACCGCCACGGTGGTCAGGCTGACGTGGCTGATCTGGCCACTGAACAGTGCGATCAACAGCAGGCCGACGAAGCCGACGATCAACTGATAGAACAGGGTCAGCGTCACCGGCGCTTCCGACAGTCGCGAGGCGCGCACCACCACAGTGGTCGCCCCCCAACAGGCGCCGGCCAACACGCCAAAGGCATCGCCCAGCAGCATGCGTCGGTCGAGGTTGTCCCACGACACGCCGCCGGCAAAGGCAATCGCAATACCAATGAATGCGAGCAAAATCCCCAGCCACTGCAATGGCCGCAAACGCTCGCTGGCCAACAGAAAATGCACGCCCAATGCAGTGAAGATTGGCGCGGTGTAGAGGAACACCGACATGTGCGCAGCGGTGGTCAGTTGCAAGCCTTCGCTGATAAAGAAGAACTCCAGACCAAACAGTGCACCGGCCAGCAAGCCGCCGCGCCAGGTGTTGCCGACCTGATCCCAACCGCCCTTCCAGCAGATCAGCAATCCTACAAGCAACGCGGAAATACCCGACCGCCCCGCCGCCTGCATCACCGGCGCAATGTCCGGCGCCGCCCACTTGATCATGACCTGCTGCACGCCCCAGATCAGGCACAGGCCAATCATCACCTGCAAGGCAAAACGGTCGGCATTGCGCCGCTCGACAATCACCGCAACACCTCGAACACACACAACATGGCAGCCATCCAATGGTCAAAAAACAGTGCCGGGGATTATCAATCAGTCAGACAGAAAAAGCCGTCTGGAAAAGACATTTAGTTCATCGGTGGCGTCAGAGGTGAATGGCCGATGGCTGCGCCATCCATCGCGAGCAGGCTCGCTCCCACAGGAGAACGCATTTCAATGTGGGAGCGAGCCCGCTCGCGAAGACGTCAGCTCAATCAACACGGTTCAAGGATCTGACGTCACAACCGTTTCGCAACCAGAAACCCGACCGTACAAGCCACAGCGGTAGCAAACGTCCCCCACGCCCAATCCATCAACGACACCTGCACCGACCACCCGCGTAACGTCGCCCAATTGGTCAGGTCATACGTCCCATACGCGATAAGTCCCAGCAAAGCGCCCCGCTTTGCTGCCCACTGCAAACGGGCCGCTGGCAACACCACAAACATCAAGCAACCAAAAACGTACAGGCAATAAAAAACCGCTGCGGGAATCAGCAGCGGTTTTTCGAGCATCAGCGGCCCTAGCAGTTCACGATAGGTCGGCGCCATCAACAGGCCGAGCCAGATGCCGTCGAGCAAAAGAAACGTCACCAGCGTGGCGACGTAGGCAATCAGCGTTTTTTTCATCTACCCGACCTCAAGTGAGCCCATGCAACATGGGCCACGCAGGCTCAGGTTAGTTCAATGCGGTCAGCGTGAATGGCGATCTTGCCTTCCTTGTACAGCGAGCCGATGGCCTTCTTGAAGTTGCCTTTGCTGACGCCGAACAGGCTGCTGATCAACGCCGGATCACTCTTGTCGCTGACTGGCAGCGTGCCGTCGTTCTCGCGCAACTTGGCGAGAATCTTCGAGTTCAGGCTGCTGGCCGCTTCCTGGCCGACCGGCTGCAGGCTCAGGCTGATCTTGCCGTCGGCGCGCACTTCCTTGATGAAGCCTTTCTCGATCATGCCGGCGCGCATGAACTTGAAGATTTCATTCTTGTGGATCAAACCCCAGTGTTTGTTGTTGATGATCGCCTTGAAGCCCATGTCGGTGGCTTCGGCAACCAGCAGATCAACTTCCTGGCCCTGGCTGTAAGTGGCCGGGGTTTTGTCGAGGTAGCGATCCAGACGTGCCGTGGCGGTGATACGGCGGGTATGTTTATCGAGATAAACGTGCACCACGCAGTACTCGCCAGCGGTCATCTGACGTTTCTCTTCGGAATACGGCAGCAACAGATCCTTCGGCAGGCCCCAATCGAGGAACACACCGATGCTGTTGACTTCAACCACTTTCACGCTGGCAAATTCGCCGACCTGAACTTTCGGTTTTTCAGTGGTGGCGAGAAGTTTGTCTTCGCTGTCCAGATAAATAAAAACATTGAGCCAGTCTTCATCTTCGCTGGGAATATCTTTGGGGATATAACGGTTGGGCAAAAGAATTTCGCCGTCGGCACCGCCGTCCAGATATAAACCGAAGTTAGTGTGTTTAACCACTTGCAGACTGTTGTAACGCCCGACTAAAGCCATTTTCCAAAACCCTCATTGCGTGGGCGGCATTCTACCCGGTTTTGCCGCGAACGTTGACCGGCAGATCCGTGCTTTCAGTGAAAACTGCGCAAAGCCTTGATTTTCCTTGGTTGCGGAACGCACGTTGCCGCTCGTCAGTCCGGTATCGCGTATCTCGCCTCACTGGCTCAGCGCTGCGAGACATCAATGTTCTTATTTAAAACAGAAGGTTAGACGGTTATTTCACACATTGAATCGCGAATAATGCCCCCATAAGCTTGGTTATTCCGGAGGATATTTACCAAGCAATTGTCAAGTTATTCCTGTACGATGCCTGGCCGAGTTACTTTTCTACAGGTTAATGGCCGCCATGCGTGTAAAAGCATCCACCAGCAAAGCAAAGCCAGCTCCAGCCGTTGAAACCAGCGAATCGATCAACGATCAAATCGCTGCATTCCTCAAGTCCGGCGGCGAGATTCAGCAAATTGCCAAAGGCGTCAGCGGCCAGACGTTCGGCCCGTCCAAGCAGATTAGCCTGGGCAAGAAGTAACACCCGGTAATACACCCGTCCATAGGCGCTTTGAGCTTCGAAGCGTCTGGACTGGCACCGCGCAACATCCTTCCCCGCGTTAAACAAATAATCATCAAATCTTTGAAAATCGACGAACGGCCATCAATGCCGAGCATTCGCCGGTATCCTTGCACGCGTCTAGATCAAGCGTTTCAGCAGGCCCGCCGTCCTGCGCTCGCTGTTAATGGAGTGACGCATGCGCAAAACATCCTGTTTATTGCTTGTAGGTCTACTGTCTTGCTCGACCGCGCACGCACAGATTTTCCAGCGTGAACTGGGCGACTTCGATCTCAAACTCGGCACCACGCCCAGCCGCAGCATGGCGCAAGGACTGGTCAAACCGGCGTCCACCGGCTCGTTTCATGGCGGACTCGACCTCAGCCACGACAGCGGCCTCTATGTTGGCCAGTACGCGCCGAGCATGGGCATCACCCCGGGCAAGAACCTCGAAATCGACTCCTACGTCGGCTTTAAACAACCTTTCGACGAAACCCTCGGCTACGAAGTCGGGATGATCCACTACAGCTATCCCAAAGTGGACACCCTCGACAGCCAAGAACTGTTCGGCGGCTTGACCCTGCTCGGTAGTCGCTTCGGAATCGCCCTGAGCAACGATCCGGATAAACAGAACAACACCCTGTTTGCCGACCTCAGCGGCAATCAGCCGTTCGGCATTGGCGTCAGCATGAAATACACCACCCACCAACTGAACACGCCGGCTGCGGTGGACGGTGGTTATGTCAGCAGTTTCACCGACTGGTCGGTGAAATTTTCCCGACCGTTCATGGGCGTCAATCTGGACCTGACCTACAGCAACTCCAGCCTCAGCGGCAGCGATTGCTCCGCCTACTCAGGGCACAACAGCGAGTGCGACGGCCTCGTCACGCTCAAGGCCGAGCGCGCCTTCTATTGATCGGCTGAACTGCCGGGTTCATTCTGCGTTCACATAAGAATCAGACCCCAAGGCTGGCCATCGCAAGGATTCGCCCATGTCTCGCTGGTTCAAACACATAGCAGCCCTGTTGATTTTCACCCTCGCCCTCGGCGCTTGCAGCCGCGTCGGCCTGGCCTATCGCAATCTCGATGTGATCATCCCGTGGACGCTTGGCGACTACCTGGACATGAACGGCGAGCAGAAGGACTGGTTCGACGAACGGCTCAAGGAGCACTTGAACTGGCACTGCACCACGCAACTGCCCGGCTACCTCGACTGGATGGATCGTTTGCAAAAGATGGTCGAGACCAATCAGGTGACAGACGCAGCACTTCAGTCGCGCACGGCGGAAGCCAAACAAGCGATTGCTGAAACCGCGCGAGAAATCACGCCATCAGCCATCAAGTTGCTGCAAGGCCTGGACGATAAACAAGTGGCGGAGATGAACGACGCGTTTGCCAAGGATCTGCGCAAGCGTCAGCAACAATATCTGAAACCACCGCTGGACCAGCAGATCGCCGAGCGCGGCGCGCGCATGGTCAAACGCCTCAACGACTGGCTCGGTCCTTTGAGCGCCACTCAAGAGCAGCGGGTGATGGCGTGGTCGACAGCCTTGGGCGACCAGAATACCCAGTGGATCGCCAATCGTGCCCATTGGCAGCAGCAGTTCAGCGCTGCCGTTGCGCAACGCCAGAGTCCCGAATTCCCACAACGCATCGAGACGCTTCTGGTCAATCGCGAGCGTTTATGGACAGCGGATTACCGCAAGGCCTTCGCCGATACCGAGGCGCAGGGACGCTCGCTGGCGGTTGACTTGATGGCGCAAAGTACGCCGCAACAGCGGCAGCGGTTGTTGAAGAAGATCGAAGGGGTGCGTAAAGACTTCAACGACCTCAAATGCCTCAAAGCGGCGCAAAAAACCTGAACAAAACGAAGACCAATGTGGGAGCGAGCCTGCTCGCTCCCACATGGGGATATCTTTGAACTCAGGCGATCTGGGCTTTCGAAGCCACCTCATCAAACGTCGCCTCAGCCAGCGCATCCTCCTGCTCATCCAGCACCTGGCGTGGATGGTCATTGCCGGGAATGCTGCTATCAATCAGGCTCAGCAGGCTGGAACCGCGTGGCGTCAGGACAAAATTGTTTCCTGTGCTTCCCTCTTCATCCGGACGCGGTGCGATGTAGCCGCGCAGGAGCAACATCCTTTCATAGTCGCAAGCCAGCGTTTTAAGATGATCCAGATTCTCGATGGGCTCGCCAGCGCTGGATTTCTGCGCCGCATAGTCTTCGGCGTAGGCCCGAGGAGCAAAACTGTGTCCGGCACTGTTCTGCACTTCATGCAGCAAACGCTCAATCAAATCCCAGTTATAAGTCGTCATCCTGATTCAACCTCCGGTGCGCATGGTTTATGGCGCGGTCATAAATTGTGACCCGAGCGTGCCGCAGCCGTTCAGCCGCGTTTGCAGCGCCGACCGACCGGCGGTCTGTCGAATTGCCTGCTGGTTAAACGACTAGTCTGAAACAGACGGTTTCAACCCCGCAGGAGAAATCATCATGAACGTTGAGAATCATCCGGTGGTATCGCGCGAAGAATGGCTCGCCGCCCGTAGGCAACACCTCGCTCACGAAAAAGCCTTCACCAAGGAACGCGACCGCCTCAGTGCTGAGCGCCGCGCGCTGCCGTGGGTGAAGGTCGACAAGGACTACCCGTTTGAAGGCCCGGACGGCGAATTGAAACTGGCTGACCTGTTCGGCAAGAACAGCCAATTGGTGGTTTACCACTTCATGTTCGCCAAGGACTGGGAGGAAGGCTGCCCAGGCTGCTCGTTTCTCAGCGACCATATTGATGGCGCCAACCAGCATTTGGCGCATCACGATATTTCGGTAGTAGCGGTTTCCCACGCGCCGTTCAATGAATTTCAGGACTTTAAACGGCGAATGGGCTGGAAGTTTGAGTGGGTGTCGTCAGACGGTTCCGGTTCCGGTTCCGACTTCAACTACGACTTCGGCGTTTGCGCCCGAGCCGAAGACGCTGAAACCGGAAAGGCTACGTACAACTACGAAAAAACCGACAGCGCCGAGGAAGAAATGCCGGGGCTGAGCGTGTTTTATCGCAATGAGGCCGGGGAGATGTTCCATACCTATTCCACCTATGCCCGAGGTCTGGACATGTTGGTTGGCGCCTACAACTACCTCGACCTCACGCCCAAGGGCAGGAATGAAGACGAGATCATGGACTGGGTCCGGCACCATGACCGGTATGAAGGGGCGACCAAATCCAGCTGCTGCCATAGCGGCTGAAAGGCGCCACATTACTGAACTTTTCTCGGCTTCAAGGCCTCAACCGATTAACCCGCCTTAACCGGAACTGAGGCCTGCCCCCATGAAAACCCTGATCAAGCTCACCCTAGTCGCCACCCTCGCCAGCGCCCTGCCCGTCTGGGCTTGCACGCCGGAAGAAGCCACGGCAAAACGCGAACAATTGGCCAAGGAAGTCTCCAAGCTCACGGAACAGAATCCGACCAAGGCCAAGGAGATCAACGCCGAGTTGCAAAAGATGGATCTGGGTACCGCCAGTGCGGATCTACCAGACAAGTGCCAGTTGATTGATCAGCGTTTGAAGGAATTGGGCACGGCCGAGAAAAAAGCCGAGAGCTAAAAGCAACATCAAAAGATCGCAGCCTTCGGCAGCTCCTGCACCGATCCCTGTAGGAGCTGCCGAAGGCTGCGATCTTTCGCCCCTGAAAATGCATTAACGCATTTATTTTATTGCACGAACGCATATCAAGGCTAAGGTTACCTCGAGCAAGGAGATCGGCACCGTTCATCGCAGATGAAAACCGTTAACCACCGATCGCTCGGCAATACCGCAACACAATCACAAGCTGGACGCTTGTTTTCACTCATGGAGGACTGAAAAATGTTAACCACTCAAGCAACATCATTCACCGGCGAGAGCCAGCCAAGGTGCCTTGTCGGCCATTTGCTCGACCCGCAACTGGTCGAGGTTGAAGCCACTGCACACACCGCTGCACTGGCCGCTGCCAACCTCAATTTCACGATGCAGAAACAGACTCAGACCAACTGGTGCTGGGCCGCCGTTTCCGCCTCGGTCGGCAACTACTACGGCACCGGGTCCTGGACTCAGTGCGGCGTCGCCAGCACGCAACTGGATCGCAACTGCTGCAGCCAGCCGGGGCCGTGCAACGTTTATGGCTACCTTGATTCGGCCCTGCAGACCACCCGCAGCTACAACGGCATGAATCAGGGTTCGCTGCAGATGTCGGCCATCCAGAACCAGATCAACATGGGCCGACCGGTCGGCCTGCGCTGCGCCTGGTACGGGGGTGGTGCGCACTTCCTGGCGATCTACGGCACCAACGGCAACTACGTGCTGGTCGCCGACTCGATCTACGGTTACTCGACCCGCGCGCTGAACTCATTCCCGGGTTCGTACAACGGCGGCGGCAACTGGACCCACACTTACTTCACCGCGAAAAACCAGGAGGGCGACATCATGCAACTGACTTATCCAAAGGCGCCTTCCAACGGCGTACAGACACTGCGTCCGGCGCTGCAAGCCGCATTGCAAACCCAGGGCTTCGGCGCCAACCGGCAGTTTGCCAACGCGACTGCGGCAAAGATCAGCCTCGGCGAAGCCTGGCGTGGTTACTCGCTGAGTCTGGAGGACTTGAGCAACGGCAAAGGTCTGAAAGATGCCCGAATCGGCGATTGGCATTACCTGGTGTTCGCCGATGGCGTGACCATTGCCGATGCGCAGTTGGCCGAAGTGCGCGGCCATGTCGAGTTCGCTTCGTTGAACCATGGCGGTCTGGCGGTCTGGCGGCCGCTACGGTCGGTGCGCTGAAACTGGCCGAGCAATCGCCGCAATTGCAGGGCAAAACCGTGGAACCGCGGTTGTTGTTTGTTTCGGCACTGCACGTTGTGGCGATCTGGCTGCACGCCGACGGTGAAGATGTGCTGATTCCAATCGAGCCAACGCCGAAGGAGTTGGCGGCCACACGGTTGCACAGCGAGGCTGCGCTGCTCGCTCTACTTAAACCGGCCGCCGACAAGGCAAAGCAACGTTTTGATGCCGACACCAGCGGGCTGCTTGGTAGCTGATAAACATAAGCCATAAAAAACCCGGACATTGTCCGGGTTTTTTTGTACCTGTCAGAAACGCCTTACTCAGCCGCAGGCTCTGCCGGCTTACGACGCTTGAGTGGCGCCATGCCGTCGCTGCTCACCAGAGAATCCGGCTTCGGACGGTTGACGCTCTTGCGCTTGGTCGGCGTCTTGGCGGCGGTTTTCTTCTTGTCGCCCTTGGCGTCGGTCTTTTTCTTCTTCACGCCAACGGCTTTGCCCGAGGCCTTGACCTTTTTCGGCCCGCCGTAGGTGCCTTTGACTTCCTTGATGGTGCGGCGCTCGAAGCTCTGCTTCAGATAACGCTCGATGCTCGACATCAGGTTCCAGTCGCCGTGGCAGATCAGCGAGATCGCCAGACCGTCGTTACCGGCACGGCCGGTACGACCGATACGGTGGACGTATTCGTCGCCGCTGCGTGGCATGTCGAAGTTGATCACCAGGTCCAGGCCATCAACGTCCAGACCACGGGCCGCCACGTCGGTGGCCACCAGGATCTTCACGCCGCCCTGCTTCAGACGATCGATCGCCAGTTTGCGATCCTTCTGGTCTTTTTCGCCGTGCAGCACGAACGCCTTGTATTCCTGAGCCACCAGACGACCGTAAATGCGATCGGCCATGGCGCGGGTGTTGGTGAAAACGATGGCTTTCTGATAGGTCTCGTTGGCCAGCAGCCAGTTCACGATCTGTTCTTTGTGCTGGTTGTGGTCGGCGGTGATGATTTGCTGACGAGTGGTCGAGTTCAACTGGCTGACCGCGTTGAGCTGCAAATGCTCAGGGTTGTTCAGCACTTTGCCGATCATCTCGCGCAGGCCGGAACCGCCGGTGGTGGCGGAGAACAGCATGGTCTGCTGACGGTTCGGGCATTCATCGACCAGACGCTGCACGTCTTCGGCGAAACCCATGTCGAGCATGCGGTCGGCTTCGTCGAGCACCAGCACTTCGACTTCTTTCAAGTCGAGGTTGCCGGCGTTTAGTTGCTCAATCATCCGACCCGGGGTGCCGATGAGGATGTCCGGCACCTTGCGCAGCATCGCCGCCTGCACCTTGAAGTCTTCACCGCCGGTGATCAGGCCGGATTTGATGAAGGTGAACTGCGAAAAGCGTTCAACTTCTTTCAGGGTTTGCTGGGCCAGTTCACGGGTCGGCAGCAGGATCAGCGTCTTGATGCTGACGCGGACCTTGGCCGGGCCGATCAGCCGGTTGAGGATTGGCAGAACGAAAGCGGCGGTTTTGCCGCTACCGGTTTGCGCAGTCACCCGCAAATCACGCCCTTGGAGCGCCAGCGGAATGGCCGCAGCTTGCACAGGCGTTGGCTCGACAAATTTCAGCTCGGCCACAGCTTTAAGCAGGCGTTCGTGCAGGGCGAATTGGGAAAACACGGGTGCTACCTCGAAGATATGCAAAAAAACAGCTGCATAGGTTACCGGTTTCGAGCGCTCAGGCCGAGTTTCTTTATACAAACGGCGCTAATCAGTGGCTTTTTTGTTGCTCAATTTGTCTCTTACGGTAATACACAGCGTCTTAAATGCTCTAATCGCCCATCGCGTCTCACAGAAGAATCGTTTCTCTCATGGATTTCAAACAGCTCTGGCTCAAAGCCCAAGACCTCTGGGGCACCCTCGAACAACACCCGTTTCTGCAATCGGGCCTGGCGCTGATCCTGCTTTTGGTGATCGCCCTGGTGCTCGGACGAGTGGCGCGTTATCTGATCCTGCACGCCAGCCGCATGCTCGGTCGCCAGCCGGCGCTGCACTGGCTCAACGACTTTCGCCACAACAAGGTGTTTCAGCGCCTGGCGCAGATGACGCCGTCGCTGGTGATCCAGTTCGGCCTGCATCTGGTGCCGGAACTGAGCAAAACCGCGATGACCTTTCTGGGCAACGTCGCGCTGTCGTTCACCATCCTGTTCCTGCTGCTGTCGATCAGCGCCCTGCTCAATGCCTTGCTCGACATCTACGCGCGCACCGAACACGCCCGCACCCGCTCGATCAAGGGCTACGTGCAACTGGCGAAGATGGTTTTGTACGTGTTCGGCGCGATCATCATCGTCGCCACCTTGATCGACCGCTCGCCGCTGTTGCTGCTGTCGGGTCTGGGTGCGATGTCGGCGGTGATTCTGTTGGTTTACAAGGACACGCTGCTGTCGTTCGTGGCCAGCGTGCAACTGACCAGTAACGACATGCTGCGGGTCGGCGACTGGATCGAGATGCCGCAAGTCGGCGCCGACGGTGACGTGGTCGACATCACCCTGCACACGGTCAAGGTGCAGAATTTCGACAAGACCATCGTCTCGATCCCGACCTGGCGCCTGATGTCCGAGTCGTTCAGAAACTGGCGCGGCATGCAGCAGTCCGGTGGCCGACGGATCAAGCGCAGCGTGTTCATCGATGCCAGCGGCGTGCGCTTCATCCGTGACGATGAAGAAGAGAAGTTGAGCCAGGTGCATCTGCTGACCGGCTACATGAGCCGCAAGAAAGCCGAACTCAAGGCGTGGAACGAGGCGCAGGGCAATGTCGCGGCGATGTCAGCCAACCGTCGGCGCATGACCAACATCGGTACCTTTCGCGCGTACGCACTGGCTTATCTGAAGAGCCATCCGGAGGTGCAACCGAACATGACCTGCATGGTGCGCCAGATGCAAACCACGGCGCAGGGCATTCCGCTGGAGATCTACTGCTTCACGACGACCACGGTGTGGGCCGATTACGAGCGCATTCAGGGGGATATTTTCGATTATCTGCTGGCGGTGCTGCCGGAGTTTGGGTTGAGCCTGTATCAGCAGCCGAGTGGTGGGGATTTGCGTACCGGGTTACTGCCGGCGGTGCTGGGCGCGAGCCACATTCCCGAGCCAGAAAAACACCTGATGTGATACCCAATGTGGGAGGGGGCTTGCTCCCGAAAGCAGTGTGTCAGCCAGTCCATTTTTATCTGACACACCGACTTCGGGAGCAAGACCCCTCCCACAGGGATCAGGTAGTGGCCGCAGATTTGCGGATACCCAACCGACTGATCCACACCGCCGCCAGAATCACACTGCCGCCGAGGAACAGCCTGCCCAGTTCCTCATGCTGATTCCAGATCAGCAGGTTCAGCAGCAAGCCCACCGGCACGTGCAGGTTGTTCATCACCGCCAGCGTACCGCCGTTGACCATGCACGCGCCTTTGTTCCACCAGTACAGGCCCAGCGCCGTCGAGACCAGGCCGAGGAACAGCAACACGCCCCATTGCAGCGGTGCTTCCGGCAGGAAGTTGGCTTTGCCGAACAGCAGGAATGCCGGTAGCACCACCGCCAGCGCGCCGAGGTAGAAGAAGCCGAAACGCCGGTAATGCGGCAGGTCGCTCGGGTGTTTCGCCACCAGATGTTTGTACAGCACCTGCCCGGCGGCGTAGGTGAAGTTGGCCAGTTGCAGCAGCAAAAAGCCCATGAAGAAGTCCGGATTGATGCTGTCAAAACGAATCACCGCCGCGCCGCCCACCGCCACCAGCGCGGCGACCAGCGCCCATGGATTGAAGCGGCGGTTCAGCGCGTCTTCGATCAGGGTCACGTGCAGTGGCGTGAGGATGGTGAACAGCAACACTTCCGGCACCGTCAGCACCCGGAAGCTCAGGTACAGGCAGACGTAGGTCACGCCGAACTGCAGCGCGCCGATCAGCAGCATGCCGCGCATGAACGCCGGTTCCACCGAACGCCAGCGGGTCAGCGGGATGAACACCAGCCCGGCCAGCACGACACGCACCAGCACCGCGAAGTAGCTGTCGACGTGCCCTGCCAGGTATTCGCCGATCAGACTGAAGGAAAACGCCTGGATCAGCGTGACAAAAAGTAGATAGCCCATGGTCGCCTCTGTTTCGAATGGCGGCGACGATAGCCGGTTTTACTTTCTGCAACCAATACAAAATCCCCATGTAGGAGCTGCCGCAGGCTGCGATCTTTTGATCTTGTTTTTTAAAATCAAAAGATCGCAGCCTGCGGCAGCTCCTACAGAGGGATTGTTTGAACCAGAAAATATCGCGGGCAAAAAAAAGCCCGATCTCGCTAATGCGTTCGATCGGGCTACAGCACTCAGGAGCAACAAGTGCAAAGGGAGGTTCGATGCGCGTAAAGCCTTGAAGGGGTTGCGCCAGGTCACTAAAACAATCGGCGATTATCTGGCGATTAACATATCAAGCGACCGAGGCCAGTTTGGCGTTGGCCTGGTTCAGGCCCTTCTCCTGGAAGTCGCCACCCAGGTTCATGCCTTCGGCATGGATGAAGGTCACGTCGTGGATACCGATGAAACCCATGACCTGACGCAGGTACGGTTCCTGATGATCCGCCGGGCCGCCAGCGTAGATGCCACCGCGAGCCGTCAGCACGTAGGCACGTTTGCCGCTGAGCAGGCCTTGCGGGCCGGTTTCGGTGTACTTGAAGGTCACGCCGGCACGCAGCACATGGTCGAGCCAGGCCTTGAGGGTGCTCGGGATGGCGAAGTTGTACATCGGCGCGGCCATCACCAGCACGTCGGCGGCCAGCAGTTCGTCGGTCAATTCATTGGAGCGGTCCAGCGAAGATTGCTCGCTGTCGTTGCGCTGCTCGGCGGGTTTCATCCAGCCACCCAGCAGGTTGATGTCCAGGTGCGGCACCGGATTCACGGCGAGGTCACGCACGGTGATCTGATCGGCAGGGTGCGCAGCTTTCCACTGTTTGATGAAGGTCTGGGTCAACTGGCGGGACACCGAGTCTTGCTGGCGGGCGCTGCTTTCGATGATCAGAACGCGGGACATGTTGTGTAGCCTCCATCCGAGAATGTTGTAGGTCGATGGAGTGAAGGTTAAACAGAGTCGAATCGATGAAAAAGCGCAAATAATTGCTGCAAAGCATCGAATAATTCGTTTAGATTCACCTCATACCCTGTGGGAGCGAGCCTGCTCGCGAAGGCGGTGTGTCAGTCAAGGAATGTGTTTACTGACACACCGCCTTCGCGAGCAGGCTCGCTCCCACAGGTAACTACGGTGTTATTTCGGGGTGCAGGTCAGCTTGATGCGCAGCTTGATGATCTCGCGGGTGAACTTGGCCGTGGCGTTTTTATGTTTGCCGGCCGGCACTTCGATGGTGCGGGTGCGCGGTGCTTCCGGGCCGTTGCTGAACACGGCCTTGCAGACTGCATCGACGTCGCCGTAGTTGGCCACTCGAATCGAGCCGATGTCGTTATCGGTGGCGAACGTCTCGAAGTCGATCTTCAGGCCATTGAAGTCTTTTTCCACGTCGATCGGATACGCAAACGCCGTCAGCGGCAGCAGTGCCAGCAACACACAACAGAATTTTTTCATTCGGCAGTCTCCATGAGGGACCGCCAGCTTAGGACAAGAGGAGCTATTGATGAAAGCGCCCCGCGTGACCCTTGATCAATGGCGAACATTGCAGGCCGTGGTCGATCACGGCGGCTTCGCCCAGGCCGCCGAGGCCCTGCACCGTTCGCAATCGTCGGTGAGCTACACCGTCGCCCGTATGCAGGATCAGCTCGGCGTGCCGTTGCTGCGCATTGATGGGCGTAAAGCGGTGCTGACCGAAGCCGGCGGCGTGCTGCTGCGCCGCTCGCGGCAACTGGTGAAACAGGCCAGCCAACTGGAAGACCTTGCCCACCACATGGAACAAGGCTGGGAAGCCGAAGTACGGCTGGTGGTCGACGCGGCCTATCCGAGTGCGCGCATCGTGCGGGCACTGACCGCGTTCATGCCGCAAAGCCGTGGCTGCCGCGTGCGTCTGCGTGAAGAAGTGCTGTCGGGTGTGGAAGAAGTGCTGCTCGAAGGCGTGGCCGATCTGGCCATCACCGGCATGGGTATCCCGGGCTACCTCGGTGCTGAATTGAGCGACGTCGAGTTTGTCGCCGTCGCTCACCCCGACCACGCCCTGCATCGTCTCAACCGGGAACTGAGTTTTCAGGATCTGGAAACCCAGATGCAAGTGGTCATCCGCGATTCCGGTCGCCAGCAACCACGGGACGTCGGCTGGCTCGGCGCCGAGCAGCGCTGGACCGTCGGCAGTCTTGCCACCGCCGCCACGTTTGTCAGCAGCGGCCTGGGGTTCGCCTGGCTGCCACGGCACATGATCGAGCGGGAACTGAAGGAAGGTTCGCTCAAGCTGCTACCGTTGGATCAGGGCGGCAGCCGCAACCCGAGTTTCTACCTGTATTCAAACAAGGACAAACCGCTGGGCCCGGCCACGCAAATCCTTATCGAACTGCTGCGTACCTTCGACACCTTGCCGCTGGACGCACCGTTCGCCGCCCCCGAACAAGCCTGACACGGAGTTCACCGATGGCGTATTTCGAGCACGACGGTTGCAACCTGCACTACGAGGAATATGGCCACGGCACGCCGTTGCTGCTGGTCCACGGGCTGGGTTCGAGCACGCTGGACTGGGAAATGCAGATCCCGGCACTGGCCGCGCATTACCGGGTGATCGTCCCGGACATTCGCGGCCACGGGCGTTCGGACAAACCTCGTGAGCGCTACAGCATCGCCGGGTTCAGCGCCGATCTGGTTGCACTGATCGAGCATTTGCAACTCGGCCCGGTGCACTATGTTGGTTTATCCATGGGCGGCATGATCGGTTTTCAGCTTGGCGTCGATCAACCGCAGATGCTCAAGAGCCTGACCATCGTCAACAGCGCGCCCGAGGTCAAATTGCGTAGCCGCGACGACTACTGGCAGTGGTTCAAGCGCTGGAGCCTGATGCGTGTGCTGAGCCTGGCGACCATTGGCAAGGCGCTGGGTGGCAAACTTTTCCCCAAGCCGGAACAGGCCGATCTGCGGCAGAAAATGGCTGAACGCTGGGCAAAAAACGACAAACGTGCTTATCTCGCCAGCTTCGATGCGATTGTGGGCTGGGGGGTTCAGGAACGACTTTCCCGAGTGACCTGTCCAACCCTCATCGTCAGCGCCGACCGTGACTACACACCGGTGGCACTGAAAGAAACCTATGTAAAACTGCTGCCCGATGCGCGGCTGGTGGTGATCGCCGATTCGCGACATGCCACCCCGCTTGATCAACCCGAACGCTTCAATCAAACGCTGCTGGAGTTTCTTGCCACAGCCGATATTCAATCTCAGGATCACTGACCCATGCTGAAAAAACTCGCCCTCGCTGCCGGTACCGTGCTGTTCGCTGCCAACCTGATGGCCGCCACGCCGACCAAAGCGCCGCACGTGCTGCTGGACACCACCAACGGCCAGATCGAAATCGAGCTGGACCCGGTCAAGGCACCGATCAGTACCAAGAACTTTCTCGATTACGTCAACAGCGGCTTTTACACCAACACGATTTTCCACCGTGTGATCCCGGGCTTCATGGCTCAGGGCGGCGGTTTCACCCAGCAAATGCAGCAAAAAGACACCAAGGCACCGATCAAGAACGAAGCCAGCAACGGCCTGCATAACGTTCGTGGCACCTTGTCGATGGCGCGTACCTCCAACCCTGATTCGGCCACCAGCCAGTTCTTCATCAACGTCGCCGACAACGCTTTCCTCGATCCAGGTCGTGACGCCGGTTACGCCGTGTTCGCCAAAGTGGTCAAGGGCATGGACGTGGTCGACATCATCGTCAACTCGCAAACCACTACCAAAGGCGGCATGCAAAACGTGCCTGTCGACCCTGTGATCATCAAGTCGGCCAAAGTCATCGACTAAGCTGTACAGGGCGTTTCGAGCGGCGTGAACTCAACCCCACGCCGCTCACACCGATAAAAGGAGAGCCCGTAATTCGGGCGGTTATCTGATGCTCTATCGCCGTTTCGAACAACTGATCGACATATTCCGCGACGCCCCGACAGCGTCTCCGCCGGACCGCGTGCTCCCCTTCTATACCTATTACCTCAAGCAGGTCTGGCCGAGTTTCGCCGCCCTGCTGGTCGTTGGCCTGTTTGCCGCGCTGATCGAAGTGGCGCTGTTCAGTTACCTGAGCCGCATCATCGACCTCGCCCAGGGCACACCCAACCCGAATTTCTTCAGCGACCACGCCCTCGAACTGACATGGATGGTGGTGGTTGCGCTGGTCCTGCGGCCGATTTTCTTTGGTCTGCACGACCTGCTGGTGCACCAGACCCTGAGCCCCGGCATGACCAGCATGATCCGCTGGCAGAATCACAGTTATGTGCTCAAGCAGAGCCTCAACTTCTTTCAGAACGACTTCGCCGGGCGCATCGCCCAACGCATCATGCAAACCGGCAACTCGCTGCGTGACTCGGCGGTGCAAGCAGTGGATGCGCTGTGGCACGTGGTGATCTACGCGATCAGTGCGCTGGTGCTGTTCGCCGAGGCCGACTGGCGCCTGATGATCCCGCTGCTGATGTGGATCGCCGCGTACATCGGTGCGCTTTACTACTTCGTGCCACGGGTGAAGGATCGCTCGGTGGAAGCCTCCGACGCGCGCTCGAAACTGATGGGCCGCATCGTCGATGGCTACACCAACATCGCCACTTTGAAGCTGTTTGCCCACACCAATTTCGAACAGCACTACGCCAAGGAAGCCATCGAAGAGCAGACCGTCAAAGCGCAGATGGCCGGCCGTGTTGTGACCAGCATGGACGTCGCGATCACCGCGATGAATGGCTTGCTGATTGTCGGCACCACGGCGCTGGCATTGTGGTTGTGGACGCAATCGCTGATCACCGTTGGCGCGATTGCCCTGGCGACCGGCCTGGTGATCCGTATCGTCAACATGTCCGGCTGGATCATGTGGGTGGTCACCGGCATCTTCGAGAATATCGGTATGGTTCAGGACGGTTTGCGCACCATCTCGCAACCGGTCAGCGTCACCGATCACGAGCAGGCCAAACCGCTGGCCGTGGCCCGTGGCGAAGTGCGTTTCGAGCACGTGGATTTTCACTACGGCAAGAAGAAAGGCATCATCGGCGACCTCAACCTGGACATTAAGCCGGGTGAAAAAATCGGCCTGATCGGGCCGTCCGGCGCCGGTAAGTCGACCTTGGTCAACCTGCTGTTGCGCCTGTACGACGTCGAAGGCGGGCGCATTCTGATCGACGGCCAGAACATCGCCGAAGTCGGCCAGGAAAGCCTGCGCGCGCGCATCGGCATGATCACCCAGGACACGTCCTTGCTGCACCGCTCGATTCGCGACAACTTGCTGTACGGCAAGCCTGACGCCACGGACGCCGAGTTGTGGGAGGCGGTGCGCAAGGCCCGCGCCGATGAGTTCATCCCGCTGCTGTCGGACGCTGAAGGCCGCACCGGGTTTGACGCGCATGTGGGCGAACGCGGGGTGAAACTGTCCGGCGGCCAGCGCCAGCGCATCGCGATTGCGCGAGTGCTGCTCAAGGATGCGCCGATCCTGATCATGGACGAAGCGACCTCTGCACTGGATTCGGAAGTCGAGGCCGCGATTCAGGAAAGCCTCGAAACCCTGATGCAAGGCAAAACCGTGATCGCGATTGCCCACCGCCTCTCGACTATTGCCCGCATGGATCGGTTGGTAGTGCTGGAAAACGGCAAGATCGCCGAGAGCGGCACCCACGCTGAATTGCTCGCCCATCGCGGGTTGTATGCGCGCTTGTGGGCGCATCAGACCGGGGGGTTTGTCGGCATCGATTGACAGTTCTGCCCGACACAAATCCTGTGGGAGCGAGCCTGCTCCGGGCGGCGATCCGACGAAAGCAGTCTGTCAGTCCCATTGATGTTGACGGATACACCGCTTTCGCGAGCAGGCTCGCTCCCACAGGGGATTTGCGCAGCCCCGACTGGATAAAACCGCCACAGCCCGCCAACCACGGGCGCTGGCGGTTTTTTTGTGTCTGCTGGAAATCGGCAAAAAGCCTGCTGTACTCAGCCAAGGTTCCAGCAGGGAATCTGTAGTAAGTCTGCAAGGACGCACAACTCGATGCAGTCTCGATAGCAGGGCTATCAAGGACGCTTCTCATGTCTCTGTTCAAACGTTCAGTCACTGAGTTGTTAGGCACGTTCTGGTTGGTATTGGGCGGTTGTGGCAGTGCGGTGATCGCCGCGTCTTCACCGTTGGGAATCGGGGTGCTGGGTGTGGCCCTGGCGTTTGGCCTGACGGTGCTGACCATGGCCTTTGCCATCGGCCACATCAGCGGATGTCATCTCAATCCGGCCGTGTCGGTCGGTCTTTTCGTCGGGGGGCCGGTTCCCGGCCAAAGAGTTACCTGCTTACATCATCGCCCAAGTGTCGGGGGCAATCCTCGCTGCCGCCCTGATCGCCCATATTGCCAGCGGCAAGGAGGGGTTTGACATCGCCGCTGGCCTGGCCTCCAACGGTTATGGCGAGCACTCGCCCGGCAAGTATTCGATGGCCGCCGGGTTTGTCACCGAACTGGTGATGACCGCGATGTTCGTGATCATCATTCTGGGCGCCACCGACAAACGCGCTCCGCCAGGGCTGGCACCGATTGCCATCGGCCTGGCGTTGACGTTGATCCACCTGATCTCGATTCCCGTGACCAATACTTCGGTGAACCCGGCGCGCAGCACCGGCCCGGCGCTGATGGTCGGCGGCTGGGCGATCGCGCAGTTGTGGATGTTCTGGGTCGCGCCGTTGATTGGCGCGGTGGTCGGTGGCGGGATCTATCGCTGGTTGGGCAAAGAAGAAACCTGAGGGGTGCCTGAGATCCCTTTGTGGGAGCGAGCCTGCTCGCGAAGACGTTGTGTCAGTAACGTATATGCCGACTGACCCAACTCCTTCGCGAGCAGGCTCGCTCCCACAGGGATTTATGTCTGGCGGTAGGGCAAGGCTGTTCTGGCTTCTTCGGCGTAGGCGAGGATGCCGGCGCGTTCCTGTTGCAGGAAATCTTTCACCGCCGCTTTCAGCCCCGGATGCCGCAGGTAATGCCACGAATGGGTGATCACCGGCTCAAAGCCGCGAATCAGTTTGTGCTCGCCCTGAGCACCGGCATCAAACCGCTGATAACCCTGCGCAATCGCGTAATCCATGCCCTGATAAAAACAGGTCTCGAAATGCAGTCGGTCGAACTCGGCCAGACAGCCCCAATAGCGTCCGTAAAAACTATCGCCACCGACCAGGCTGAAGGCCATGGCCACCGGCCGTGAACCCTGTCTGGCCAGCACCACGCGAATCGATTCGGGCATGCGCTCGGCCAGCAAGCTGAAGAATTCTCGCGTCAGATACGGCGTTTGCCGACGTACCGCATAGGTGTTGGCGTAGCAGGCGTAGACGAAGTCCCACTGTTTCTCGTCCAGCTCACGACCTTCCAGCCATTCGAACTCGAAACCCTGCCCTGCCACCTGCTCACGCTCTTTGCGCATCTGTTTGCGCTTGCGCGAACTGAGCACGTCGAGAAAATCCTGAAAATCGCGGTAGCCGCGATTCTGCCAGTGATACTGACAGCCGATGCGCTGCAGCCAGCCCGGTTGTTCGGCCATGGCGGCATCGGTGAACGGGTCGGTGAAGTTGATGTGGGCACTGGAAAGCCCTTCGATTTCCAGATAACCCGGCAGGCTCTTGAGCAGTTCAAAGCCGTCTTCGGCATTTGCCGCTAACAGCCGAGGGCCACTGACCGGACTGAACGGCACCGCCGTCAACAGCTTGGGGTAGTAATCGATGCCGGCGCGTGCGCAGGCATCGGCCCAGCCGTGATCGAACACGTACTCGCCGTAGGAATGCCATTTGCGGTAACTGGGCAGTGCGGCGATCAGCCGCTCATTTTCAAGGTGCAGCAAATGCTCCGGCTGCCAACCGGTATGAGGCCCGACACTGCCGCTGTCTTCCAGTGCACTGAGAAAGGCATGACGCAGAAATGGCTGATTCTCGGGCACCAGCGCATCCCATGTTGTCGAAGCAATTTCTGACAGGTTTTGCAGGCGTTGCAGCGGCATCAACAAGCTCTCCACATCTGGGTTTCAGCGCCCGGCGAGTATCGCCGATTGCGCTGCATTACACACCCGCCATCGGCCGACAGCGCTCTAGATCAATAGTTCACGGCAAACCTGCACCGTCATCAACCTGCCATCACCGTGCCACTGCACTGTCATAAACCATCGCGATACTGGCGCCTGTTTTTAGAGCGCCGGGTTCTACCCGGACACTGTTTTCCGACCTTCAACCGTCGGTTGTGCCCGGGATGGTTCAGCCATCCCTCTTATTCGGAGATTGCTATGCGTCTTGCTTCCACGAAAACTGCGGCGGCCCTGTGCGGTGGCCTGTTGCTGGCCATGAGTGTTCCGGCCAGTGCCGCAGTCGACGCCAAACTGCTCGACATGCTCAAGGCTAACGGTTCCATTTCCCAGGCGCAGTACATCGAACTGCAAACTGAACTGGCCAAGGATCAGAAGGCTCAGCAAATCGCCCAGCAGGCGCAGCAAGAGACCAACGAACAAGTCGCCGCTGTTGCGAAGAAAACCAACGAACAAAGCGTCTTCGACCAGAAACTGGCCTGGGCTGCCAAGACCCAGTTCAAGGGCGATGTACGTATTCGTCAGGAAACCATCAAGATCGACGGCGAACCGAACAACGGCGGCCGCGACAAGGATCGCCAGCGCATCCGTGCCCGTCTGGGCGCTTACACCGAGATCAACCCACAAGTCGACACCGGCATCCGTATCGCCACCGGCGGCGGCGATGACGCTCGTTCGACCAACCAGGATCAGGACAACTACTTCGACAAGAAGCAGATCTGGCTCGACCTCGGCTACATCGACTACCACCCCGATCAGATCAAGAACCTGCACATCATCGGCGGCAAGATGCTGCAGCCGTGGGTCAGCATGGGCGACGTGATCTGGGACAGCGACATCAACCCGGAAGGTCTGGCCGTTACCTACAAATACCCGTTGGGCAGCAGCGCCGAACTGTTCGGCAGCCTGGGTAACTACAACCTCAAGGACAACGTTGACGGCGATGGCGTGCAATTTCGTCACGACCTGCGTCTGACCGCAGGCCAGTTGGGTAGCCGCTTCAACATCACCGATAACCTGAAACTGACGCTGGGCGGCAGCGTCTACGCCTACCAGAACGACGAAGACAGCCGCTGCACCGGCACATCCACGCCGTGCGCCCTGGCGGTCAACGGCAACTCGGCCAACAACGAATTCCGTCTGTATGAAGGCTTCAGCCAGGTCGACATCGGCGGTCTGCCGATGCCGTTGTCGTTCTACGGCCAATACGTGAAGAACAACGATGCCGTGACCGATCAGGACACCGCGTGGCTGTTGGGTGCCAAGTCGAAAGTCTTCGGCCTGAACCTCGACTACAACTATCGTGACGTGCAGCGTAATGCTGTCGTCGGCGCCTTCACCGACTCCGACTTCGCCAACGGCACCACCGGCTCCCGTGGGCACAAGTTCAAGGTCGGTTACGACATCGACAAGAACTTCGCCATCGGTGCCACCTACTTCCTGACCAAGGCCGACTTCGCCAGCCGTACCCAGCGTGACGCAGACGCCAACACCCTGCAGCTGGATGCGGAAGCCAAGTTCTAAAAGCGCTTCATCCTATAGCCCGGTGCGGGCGCGACGATCCCCATCATCCGTTCGTCTCACCCGCGCCGGGCTATTTCACTGCTTGCTCCCCTGTAGGAGCTGCCGCAGCCTCGTTTCACTCGGCAGCGCCTACAGAGGATTGTCTTTGCGTCGTTGAGATGCCAGGCGTTCGGCCAGAGCATCGACTCCGTCTTCAGGCTTTTCCGGCATTGCTTTCAGCGTCGCTTGCATCAGTTTCATCTGGCGAATGAAACGCCGACAGTTGAGGCAAAACATCAGGTGATGACGCACCATCAGTTTCTGGCGAAAGCTCAGCTGGCCATCGAGATAATCGCTGGAGCTCGCCACTTGCTCCCTACAGGTCAGCATTCGCCGGTCTCCTCAAAATGCTCCACCGTGGCGAAGACTTTCAACCGCGCACGATGCAGTAACACGCGGACATTGGAGAACGAGATATCCAGAAGATTACAGATCTCTTCCAGTTCCAGGCCCTGCCGCTCGCGCAGCAGCAAAACGCTGCGTTGCAACTCCGACAGACTCAGCAGCGTGCGCTCCAGGCACTCGCGCAGTTCGCCTTCGGTCAACAATGCCTCCGGGGTGTCCTGGTGCCAGGCGTAGGGTGCGACCAGCCAATGGCCGTCACCGGCAGAAAAACGGTCGTCATCGATGGTGCCGTGGGGCGAAGGCAGGTCGTCGAGCAGCACCTCTCGGCGGTTCTGCTTGTAGCGGCTCTTGGCCGAGTTGGCGGTGATGGTCAACAGCCAGGTCTTGAGACTGCAGCGCCCTTCGAAGCTGCCGATATGGCGCACCACCGACAGCCAGGCGTCCTGCACGACCTCTTCGACATGCCGCTGCCCGACGATGGCAAAAGCCACAGCGCGCATTGCGCCCTGGTAAGCGCTGACCAGTTCCTTGAATGCCTTTTGCTCGCCGGCCAACAGGCGTTCGAGCAATTGGGTGTCGTCTGTTGCGGGCATGTATTACCTCTCTAAAAGCAAAAGATCGCAGCCTGCAGCAACTCCTACAGGGGTCAGTGCAGGAGCTGCCGAAGGCTACGAACTTTTGGGCGCAATCAACGTTTACGCAGAATCACGCTACCGATCGAATAACCGGCACCAAACGAACTCAGCACGGCCAACGAACCGGCAGCCAGATCGTCCTGATGCTTGTGAAAGGCAATCACCGAACCGGCAGAGCTGGTGTTGGCGTAGGTGTCGAGGATCACCGGTGCCTCTTCTTCAGTGGCCTCGCGGCCCAGCAGCTTGCGCACGATCAGGTGGTTCATGCTCAGGTTGGCCTGGTGCAGCCAGAAACGCTTCACATCGCCGACGTTGAGCTGGTTCTCTTGCAGATGCTCACCGATCAGTTCGGCAACCATCGGGCAAACATCCTTGAACACCTTGCGGCCTTCCTGCACGAACAGCTTGTCGCGGGTGCCGATGCCCTCTTCCGCTGCGCGGTTGAGGAAGCCGAAGTTGTTGCGGATATTGTTGGAGAACTTGGTCAGCAGTTTGGTGCTGACCACGTCGAATTGATGCTTGGAGGTGGCCAGATCAGCGCGCTCGATGATCACCGCAGTGGCGGCGTCGCCGAAGATGAAGTGGCTGTCGCGGTCACGGAAGTTCAGGTGACCGGTGCAGACTTCCGGGTTGACCATCAGGATCGCCCGGGCCTGGCCCAGTTGCACGCTGTTGGCCGCGGCCTGGATGCCGAAAGTCGCCGAGGAGCAGGCCACGTTCATGTCGAAACCGAAACCCTGAATGCCCAGCGCTTCCTGGACTTCAATGGCGATGGCCGGGTAGGCGCGTTGCAGGTTGGAACAGGCGACGATGACGCCGTCGATGTCCGCGGCGGTCTTGCCGGCACGCTGCAAGGCTTGCTCGGCAGCGCCGATGGCCATTTGGCAAAGTACCGACCATTCGTCGTTGGAGCGCTCCGGCAGACGTGGGGCCATGCGTTGCGGGTCGAGGATGCCGTCCTTGTCCATGACAAAGCGGCTTTTGATGCCCGAAGCTTTTTCGATGAACGCGGCGCTGGATTCGGTCAGGGCCTGGACTTCGCCGCTGGCGATGGCGTCGGCATTGTCGGCGTTGAACTGGGCGACGTAGGTATTGAAAGACTGCACCAGCTCTTCGTTGGAGATGCTGTTGGCCGGGGTGTACAGGCCGGTGCCGCTGATGACGACGTTATGCATGGTCGTTTCTCTAATCTGTTCAGGCAGAAAGTGCTGGAACCGTCGTGCCAACACACAAAGGGTCTATTCCCATCCGGGGGACGCAAACCTGGCATCGCTTTATTCCGATCCGCGACCGCGCCGAAGGCTCTGGGTCGCGAAACTGGCGTTTATGGTCGCGAAGTTTGCCATAAACCCGGACTTTTGGCGCCTTCCTCAAGCACAACCCAAATCCCGATGTGGGAGCGAGCCTGCTCGCGATTGCGTCGTATCAGTCGCTATTGCGTTGACTGACACTCTGCTTTCGCGAGCAGGCTCGCTCCCACAGGGGGATTGCGTAGGGGAGCAAGATCAGGGCTCGACCTGGGTCCACTGTTTATTCAGGCGTTTGTCGGAGATCGGCACTTTCGTCCCCAACTGCTGGGCGAACAGTGAAACCCGGTATTCCTCCAGCCACCAGCGATACAACTCAAGCTGCGGATCGCGCTTGCCTTCCTGCGCGTGCTTGGCGGCGCGGGTCTGGTATTGCGCCCACAGGCCGGCGAGTTCGCCGCTCCAGACCCGATCCTTCTGCACCTGCGCGCCCAGCTTTTCGAAGCGCTGTTCGACCGCTTTCAGATAACGCGGCAACTCCTTGAGCCACTGCATCGGCGTTTCCCGGACGAATCCCGGATAGACCAGATTGTTGATCTGCTGCTTGATGTCGTTGAGCGCCACGGCTTGCGCCAGATCGATCTTGCCCTTGAAGCGTTTTTGCAGACCGTGCCAGATTTTCAGGATATCCAGTGTCAACCGCGCCACGCGCTCGGCGTGTTCAGTCCAACTGCCACGTTTGCGTTCGGCCAAGGCTGCCAACCCGGCGCCATCACGCGGCAACGGGTCTTCGCCTTCCAGAATGCAGCTATCGAGACTGGCCAGCAGAATGTCTTCGACCAGCGCATCGGCCCGACCCAGCTCGCGATACAGCAAGCCCAGCTCAGTCTGCCCCGGCAACTTGCCACGCAGGAACTTGGCCGGCTCGGCCAATTGCTGCATCAACAGCCGCTGCAAGGCGCGACGGTGCTGGAACTCGGCTTCGGCCGGGGTCGAGAAACGCCCTTCCTTGACCGTGCCGCCCTCTTCCACCAGCGCCGGGTACACCGTCATCGACAGCCCGGCAATCTTCTGCTGAGTCTTTTCCGCTACCGGTGCGAAAACCTTGGCTTCCACCGGTTGCTGACTTTTCGCACTCTGCGGCACCGCCAACGCCGCCTGACTGGCTTCAGCGAAGCGTGCAGTCAGCTCGGCCAGATCACGCCCTTCGCCGAGGAACTTGCCCTGGCCGTCGACGATTTCCAGGTTCATGCGCAGATGCCCTTCGACTTGCTGCGCAGCCTCCGCCCACGCTTCATCGCTGACCCGTGCGCCAGTCATGCGCAACAGTTCACGGCCCAGCGCCTGCGGTAGCGAGCCCTCGGCGAAGGTCATCCGTTGCAACGCAGCCTTGATGAAGTCCGGCACCGGCACGAAATTCTTGCGCAGCGCTTTGGGCAGGTTACGCACAAGGGCGATGCACTTGGCTTCGATCAGCCCCGGCACCAGCCACTCCAGACGCTCCGGCGGCAACATCGGCAACAGCGGCGCCGGCACGCGCAAGGTCACGCCGTCGCGCGGGTGATTGGGTTCGAAGTGGTAAGTCAGCGCCAGTTCCAGATCGCCGATGTGCAGCGTGTCCGGGTAATCGCGTGCGGTGACTTCACTGGCCTCGCGGGCCAGCACGTCTTCTTCGCGCATGATCAACAGCTGCGGATCTTTTTGGCTGGTGACGCGATACCAGCTGTCGAAGGTCGCAGTCTGGTGAATCTCCGCCGGCAGCCGCGCATCGTAGTAGGCGTACAAGGTTTCTTCGTCGGCCAGAATGTCGCGACGACGGGCCTTGGCTTCGAGTTCGTCGAGCTGTTCCAGCAACTGCTTGTTGGCCGTCAGGCACTTGGCTCGGGACTGAATCTCGCCACGCACCAGACCTTCGCGGATAAACAACTCACGCGAGACCACCGGATCCACCGGGCCGTAATGCACCGGGCGACGGCCGACCACGATCAGCCCGAACAGAGTGATCTGTTCAAATGCCACGACCTGGCCGCGCTTCTTCTCCCAGTGCGGTTCGAAGTGGTTTTTCTTGATCAAGTGCCCGGCCAGCGGCTCGATCCAGTCGGCGTCGATCTTGGCGACCATGCGCGCGTAGAGCTTGGTGGTTTCCACCAGCTCGGCGGTCATCAGCCATTGCGGGCGCTTCTTGCCAATGCCCGATGACGGATGAATCCAGAAGCGTCGCTGACGGGCGCCGAGGTAGTCGCCATCCTCGGTTTTCTGGCCGATCTGGCTGAGCAGACCGACCAGCACGGCTTTGTGCAGTTTCGGGTAATCCGCCGGCTCTTTATTGAGGCTCAACTGCATGTCGCGGCAAATCAGACTCAACTGCCGATGCGAGTCGCGCCATTCGCGCAGGCGCAGGTAATTGAGGAAGTTCTTGCGGCACCAGTTGCGCAACGGGCTGGCGGTCAACGCTTGGCGCTGCTCTTCAAAACCGCGCCACAGATTGACCAGCCCGGCGAAGTCGGAATCGACATCCTTCCATTGTGCGTGGGCCTGATCGGCCGCTTGCTGGCGTTCCGGCGGACGCTCGCGCGGGTCCTGAATCGACATGGCACTGGCGACGATCAGCACTTCCTGCAAGCTACCGAGCTTCGCCGCTTCAAGCAGCATGCGGCCCATGCGCGGGTCGACCGGCAGGCGCGCCAACTGGCGACCCAGCGGGGTCAACTGGCTGTTGCGATCCACCGCCGAGAGTTCTTGCAGCAGGTTGAAACCATCGCTGATCGCCTTGCCGTCGGGCGGCTCGATGAACGGGAACGCGGTGATCTCGCCGAGGCGCAGATGGAGCATCTGCAAGATCACGGCGGCGAGGTTGGTGCGCAGAATCTCCGGGTCAGTAAATTCCGGGCGACCGAGGAAATCTTCTTCGCTGTACAAACGTATGCAGATGCCCGGCTCGACCCGGCCGCAGCGACCTTTACGCTGGTTGGCACTGGCCTGGGAAATCGCTTCGATGGGCAAGCGCTGCACCTTGGCGCGGTAGCTGTAGCGGCTGATGCGCGCGGTGCCGCTGTCGATCACGTAACGGATGCCCGGCACGGTCAACGAGGTTTCAGCAACGTTGGTCGCCAGCACCACACGACGGCCCGGGTGCGACTGGAAAATCCGCTGCTGTTCGGCCGGTGACAGGCGCGCGTACAGCGGCAGAATCTCGGTGTGCTTGATCTGGGCTTTGCGCAGCATATCGGCGGCGTCGCGAATCTCGCGCTCACCGGGCAGGAACACCAGCACATCGCCGGGGCTGCGACGTTCGCTGCGCTCGTAAGCGGCGATTTCGTCGAGGGTGGCGAGAATCGCCTGATCCACGGTCAGGTCATCTTCGACGCGGTTGCCTTCTTCGTCCTGTTCCAGCGTCAGCGGGCGATACCAGGTGTCCACCGGAAAGGTGCGGCCCGAGACTTCAACAATCGGCGCGTCGTCGAAATGCTTGGAGAAACGCTCCAGATCGATGGTCGCCGACGTGATGATGACTTTCAGATCCGGACGACGCGGCAGCAGGGTTTTCAAGTAACCGAGCAGGAAATCGATGTTGAGGCTGCGTTCGTGAGCCTCGTCGACGATGATCGTGTCGTAGCGTTCCAGATAGCGGTCGTTCTGGGTTTCCGCCAGCAGGATGCCGTCGGTCATCAGTTTGATCAGGGTGTTGGAATCACTCTGGTCTTCGAAACGCACCTGATAACCGACCAGTGAACCTAGGGGCGTGGCGAGTTCTTCGGCAACCCGGCTGGCAACACTGCGCGCCGCGATCCGCCGTGGCTGGGTGTGGCCGATCAAACCGTGCTGGCCGCGACCGATTTCCAGACAGATTTTCGGCAACTGCGTGGTTTTACCCGAGCCGGTTTCGCCAGCGATGATCAGCACCTGATGCTGTTCCAGCGCTTTTTTGATTTCGTCGCGCTTGGCGGCGATCGGCAGGCTGTCGTCGTAACGGATCACCGGCAGGCTGGCCTTGCGCGCCAGCACTTGATCGCAGGACGCCTGCATGCGCACCACCCACTGGGCCAGTTTGGCCTCATCGGGTTTCTTGCGCAGCTCAAGCAACTGCCGCCGCAGCCGGTGACGGTCGGCGAGCATGGCGTGATCGAGGTTTTTCAGCAGTTTGTCGATGGAGGGCGATTCGTTGGTCATCGGGTGTACAAAATTCTTATAAAAGGTGCATTGCAGAAAATTTACCACACAACAATCAAAATCATCGCATAGGAACCCGCTTATAGAGCAAGAAGCTCGCGCTCCAAAAATTTTATACCCTCAACCAAATTACGAAAACTATCAGAACGGACATTATCAATATCTAAATAAAGCCCAATATCACGAGACCCACTAATTTTTTCATACTTCTGCTTACTTACAACTTTCAACTCATGACTCGGCGACACCAAGTAGTCAGGATTGCGAAATTTTGCGACATTCTGCTTTTCGCTTATACCTTTTATAGCGAGAGCTTTCTCTACAGCCTTAAGATCCGCAAGATAAAAGGTTTCCAACTCCCTGCATGCAATACGGACCAAGCTAACCGTGCCCCTCCCAGAATCATGACACTTCGCGACCAACCTCGACTTTAGAGCTATGCAATTTGGATCACTATCCTGATCCCGCATTACGACGAAACGAGCCTCCGTATTCACGTATCCTTTCATACGCATAACCATCCGCTTTTCGAGATCCTGCTTACCTTCAAAGGCAATCAATCTAAAATCAATTCGCTCATCAAGCATTCTTGGTAACAAACTTTCAAGCATGACTTTCGCAGAGCGTTCTTCCAGTAAAAAAACCAGCTCTTTTCTCATTGTGGATCGGCCCCATCAAAAAAGCCTTGTTTCCACAGGTAACCTAATTGATCACCATCAGCCATATAGGCACAAATTTGCGGATCATCCTTTGCACGTCGAACTTCAGTTCCACCTTCTTTCTTTACCAACCAGCAAACCTCATCCAATTCCGCAGCATTTAGGAAGTCAGGTGAATGAGTGGATACGAGAACCTGACCGCCTCGTAATGCATAGCCTCGAAACTCTTCTGCAAGCTCTTGCATCAATGTTGGATAGAGCTGATTCTCTGGCTCTTCAACACACAATAGAGGGTGTGGTACAGGGTCATGTAGCAGCACCATATAAGCAAACATTTTAATTGTCCCATCAGACACATAACGATCTAAAAATGGCGTTTTGAAGGCGCCATCTTGAAATCTGAGCGTCAAATAACCATCAGCCGTTAAAAGTGGCTCAATCGTTTTTACCCCTGGCACCCTTCTAGACATAGTCTCCAATATTTTTTGAAACTGTTCCGGATGCTGCTCATACATATAACGAGCAACCAGCGGTAGATTATCGCCAGATTCAGACAAATGTTCGGAATCACCGGAAGGCTCCTTTCGCCCCCTTGCAGAACTGATATGAAAATCGGAAACATGCCACTGTTCAATTAACTGCCTAAAAGCATTAGCAGCCTTGAATTTTTCAAACTGACCTAACCCTTTAATAGCTAACGTATCAGAGGCAACCGATTGATACTCACGATCCAACTCCTCATCAGAACGTTGAAAATCTTCTTCGTTGGTAATGGCAAAGCCTTGACCATTTTCAAAGTCGAGAAACCGGTATGGACTACCATAACGTCCACGTTTATATCGGAGGATTTCACGCTTAACATATGGAATATTATTTTTATCACCAATTTCAAGAGAATAGGTGACCAGTCGATTAACTCCAGCGATGGGCATTCGATATTGAATCTCTATAAGAATGGTATCTCCATCACTATCCCTACTAAGCACCTCTCGAAAGCGTCCACGGCTATCTAGTGCCTGCCTAACATTTCCCTTCAAGCAATCATGCAAAAAACCAAAAACATCAAAAAGTGAAGTTTTCCCTGCACCGTTCGCTCCTACCACAATTAAGAAGGGGGGAATATCTTTTAAGTGCACATCGCGGAAAACTTTAAAGTTTTTTAGCCGAATTGATTCGATTTTCATGGGTGCCTCGACCATCCAAGCTGTCGTTTGATTAGACTGGCATTGTCACAGACCGCCTAAACAAATGCCATTCATCCTCAACACAAAGGCCGCGCCTTCATTCATTATCGAGGCCCTTACGCCGATACGGAAACACATCAATCACCTTCCCCGCCCGAATCGCCTCCTGCAGGCTCTTCCAGTAATCGGCGTTGTACAACTCGCCATGCAACTGATCGAACAACTTGCGTTGCCCCGAATCGGCAAACAGAAACGGCGGAAACTCCTCGGGGAATACATCCAGCGGCCCGATCGAGTACCACGGCTCGGAGGCCATTTCATCCTCCGGCGTGCGCGGCTGCGGGATGTGGCGGAAGTTGGCCTCGGTCAGAAAACAGATCTCGTCATAGTCATAAAACACCACGCGCCCGTGCCGGGTGACGCCGAAGTTCTTCAGCAGCATGTCACCGGGAAAGATGTTCGCCGCCGCCAGCTGCTTGATCGCCAGCCCGTAATCCTCCAGCGCCTCACGCACCTGCGCATCGTTGGCGTTTTCCAGGTAGAGGTTGAGCGGTGTCATGCGTCGCTCGGTCCAGCAGTGGCGGATCAGCACGGTGTCGTCTTCCACCGACACCGTCGACGGCGCAACGTCCAGCAGTTCTTCCAGGCACGCAGGGTCGAACTTGCTCAGGGGAAAGCGGAAATCGGCGAACTCCTGGGTGTCGGCCATGCGCCCGACCCGGTCGACACTTTTCACCAAACGGTACTTCTCGATCACCGTGGCGCGGTCGACGTTTTTCGACGGCGAGAAGCGGTCCTTGATGATTTTGAATACGGTGTTGAAACCCGGCAGCGTGAATACGCTCATGACCATGCCGCGCACGCCCGGGGCCATGATGAATTGGTCATCGGTGCTGGCCAGGTGATTGATCAGCGCCCGGTAGAACTCGGACTTGCCGTGCTTGTAGAAGCCGATCGAGGTGTACAGTTCGGCAATGTGCTTGCCCGGCAGGATCCGCCGCAAGAAGCCGATGAATTCCGCCGGCACCGGCACGTCGACCATGAAATACGAGCGGGTGAAGGAGAAGATGATTGACACGTCGGCTTCGTCGGTGATCAGCGCATCGATCTGAATCCCGCGACCTTCGCGGTGCAGCAGCGGAATCACCAGCGGCCACTGCTCGTCGCGAGTGTAGATGCGCCCGACCAGATACGCGCCTTTGTTGCGGTACAGCACCGAGGAAAACAGCTCGACGCTCAGCTCCGGGTCTTTGCATACCCAGTCCGGCAGGTTCTCGCGCAGTTGCGCTTCGAGGCGGCGCAGGTCGCCCGGCAGGTCGGCGTAATCCTCACTGAAGCGGTAGTCGGCAAAAATGCTCGCCAGCATCCCCGACAACTGGCCCTGCGGTTTGTACGTGCGGGTTTGCGCGGCGCGGGCACGGCGCAGGCTGGGCCGGGTGGTGTGGATGAACATGCAGCCGTCGCTGATCAGGTCATGGCTGAACAACCCGCAGAAAATCGAGTTGTACCAGGTCTCGGACAGCTCATCGTCGAAGCGCAGGTCGATGACGCTGATGTAGGCGCTTTTCACCAGCGGCCAGCAACTGACGTTCATCAGTGCTTCTTCGTCGAAATGTTCACGCAGCCGAGCGATGGTTTCGCCGACCTTTTCTTCGTAGAGATTGATCCGCGCCGCCGACGCCGTCTGGATCTCCTGCCAGCGCGCCTGCTCGAAGCGCTCCCGCGCGCCGTCGGTGATCCGGCGGAAATGCTCGCGGTAATCGTCGAAGCCATCGAGGATCATGCGGGCGATATCGGTGGCGGGCCATGGCTGCGGCATAGATCAAACCTCTGCGTGCATGTGGAATGCTTGAGCTTAGCCACGGAACCGGCCAGAGGAGAAGTGCAATTTCGGCCAAAACCTCGTCGTAGTTGCACACGGCAGGGATTATTCGTTGCCGGCGTAAACAATGGACCGGTCAGACCAAAATTAAATGCCTGATTAGCGGTTGCCATCGTCAGGGCGCTCGGCAACACTCTCGTCCCGATCAAGGAAGGAGTGCTGTCGTGAGCCCTGTCGATATTTTCCGCATGCTGTCGCTGGCAGCCATCTGGGGCGCAAGCTTCCTGTTCATGCGCATTATTGCGCCGGTGATCGGTACGATTCCGACAGCATTTTTTCGCGTGTCGATTGCGGCCGTCGGGCTGCTGGTGATCCTCGGGCTGATGCGTATCAGCTGGGATTTCAAAGGCAAGCTGAAAACCGTGATGTTGCTGGGTGTGATCAACTCGGGGATTCCGGCGACGCTGTATTCGGTGGCGGCGCAGGTGCTGCCGGCGGGTTACTCGGCGATCTTCAACGCCACCACGCCGTTGATGGGTGTGTTGATTGGCGGGTTGTTCTTCAGTGAAAAACTCACCGCTGCCAAGCTCAGCGGCGTGTTCCTCGGACTGTTCGGTGTCGGCGTGCTCACCCGCGCAGGCCCAGTGGCATTCGATCTGCAACTGCTGATGGGCGCCCTCGCCTGTCTGCTAGCGACCACTTGTTACGGCTTCGCAGGATTCCTCGCGCGACGCTGGCTGGATCAGGCCGGCGGGCTGGACAGCCGCTTGTCGGCGGTGGGCAGCATGCTCGGCGCAACGCTGTTTCTGTTGCCGCTGTTCGGCTACAGCGTGATCACCGCGCCACCGGCCAGCTGGGGCGGCTGGAATGTCTGGCTGTCGCTGCTGGGCCTGGGTCTGGGCTGCACGGCGTTTGCCTACATCATCTACTTCCGCCTGCTCAGCTCCATCGGACCGGTGAAGTCGATGACCGTGACCTTCATGATCCCGGCGTTCGGCGTGTTGTGGGGGGCATCGTTGCTGGATGAACCGCTGTCGATGGCGCATCTGTATGGCGGGGTGTTGATTGCCATTGCGTTGTGGCTGGTGTTGAAGCCGGCGGTGGTGAAGGCTACCGAGGTAGCGGCCCGCTAGTTTGTCGGGGCTGCTGAAACCGTCTTCGCGGGCAAGCCCGCTCCCACACTGGATCTGTGCAGCAACATAGATCCCTGTGGGAGCGGGCTTGCCCGCGAAGAGGCCCGCACAGGCACTGAAAATCTACAGCGCCAGTTCACTCACCTCGCCATCCACCAACCGCCGAATCCCCAGCGGATTGGCATCCTGCAACGCCTCGGGCAACAACGCATCCGGGTAATTCTGGAAGCACACCGGCCGCAAGAACCGATCGATCGCCAGCGTCCCCACCGACGTCCCGCGCGCATCCGAGGTCGCCGGATACGGCCCGCCATGCACCATGGCCTCACACACTTCGACCCCGGTCGGATAACCGTTGAACAGAATCCGCCCGACCTTTTCCTGCAACAGCTCGGCCAGCCAGCGGTACTCCAGCAACTCCCCCGCCTCACCGATCAACGTCGCCGTCAGTTGCCCGCGCAAACCTTGCAGCGCTTGCGCCAACTGCACCTGATCCTCCACTTCAATGATGATGGTAGTCGGGCCGAAGACTTCTTCCTGCAGTAGCGCATCGCCGTTGAGCAACAGGCTGACGTGGGCCTGAAACACCTGCGGCTGGGCCTGATTGCCTTGCTGCGGATGACCGGCCAGGTGTGTCAATCCCGGATGCTCGTGCAACTCGCCAAGGCCTTTGCTGTAACTGGCCAAGGCGCCGGCATTGAGCATGGTCTGTGCCGGTTGGCCGCTCATATTGGCGCAGAAGCGCCGAACAAACGTGCTGAATTGCGGTGAGCGCAAACCGATCACCAGACCGGGATTGGTGCAGAACTGCCCGCAACCCAGTGTCACCGAACCGGCCAGCTGCGCGGCGATCTGCTCGCCGCGCACGTCCAACGCTTCAGGCAGCAGGAACACCGGGTTGATGCTCGACATCTCGGCGAACACCGGGATCGGTTGCGCGCGGCTCGCGGCCATCTGGCTCAGGGCATTGCCGCCCTTGAGCGAACCGGTGAACCCTACCGCCTGGATCGCCGGATGCTTGACCAGCCATTCACCGACTCCGCCGCCGTAGACCATGTTGAATACACCGGCAGGCATTTCGCAGCGTTCGGCGGCACGGATGATCGCGTCCGCCACCCACTCGGCCGTGGCCATGTGGCCGCTGTGGGCCTTGAACACCACCGGGCAACCAGCGGCCAGCGCCGAGGCGGTATCGCCACCCGCGGTGGAAAACGCCAGCGGAAAGTTGCTCGCACCGAACACCGCCACCGGACCGAGGGCAATGCGGTATTGGCGCAGATCCGGACGTGGCAACGGCTGACGCTCAGGCAGCGCCCGATCAATCCGCGCACCGTAGAAATCGCCCCGGCGCAGGACTTTGGCAAACAGCCGCAACTGGCCGCTGGTGCGGCTGCGCTCGCCCTGGATACGGGCAGCGGGCAATGCGGTTTCACGGCATACGGTAGCGACGAACTCATCGCCGAGGCCGTCGATTTCATCGGCGATGGCATCAAGGAACAACGCGCGTTTTTCCGCGCTGAGGTTGCGGTAAACCGGATAGGCAGCAGCGGCGGCTTTGGCAGCAGCGTCCACCTCGGCTTCGGTGGCCTGGACGAAATGCCCCGGCAGCGCCTCACCCGTGGTGGCATCGAGACTTTGCAGCTGCACGTTGCCTTGGGCGCTGCGGCGGCCGCCGATGTAGTTGTGACCCAGTAGCGATGTCATGGCAATTCCTCAAACAATTGGGCGTTACAGCGCACGTACCTGACCGATGGCCAGCGGCTGGGCGCTTTCGCCGATGCCGTTTTCCAGCGGCGCGCCGAACGCGTCGAGGCTTATCTGGAAGCGGTCACCCGGACGGGTTTTTATGCCGTCAGCAAACGACAGCGTGGCGGTGCCGAAGTAATGCACATGGACATCGCCGGGACGCAGGAACTGCGCGTATTTGAAGTGGTGGAATTCGAGGTTGGCGAGGCTGTGGCACATATTGTCTTCGCCACTGAGGAACGGTTTCTCCCACAGCACTTCGCCGTCACGCAGGATGCGGCTGGTGCCGGCCAGATCGGTAGGCAACGCGCCGACCCGCAGCTCCGGGCCGTAGGCACAGAAGCGCAGTTTGGAATGGGCCAGGTACAGGTAATTACGCCGCTCCATGATGTGGTCGGAAAACTCGTTGCCCAGCGCATAACCGAGGCGATACGGCAGACCGTCGTCGCCGATCACGTAGAGGCCGGCCAGCTCTGGTTCTTCGCCCGCGTCTTCGGCAAACGGCGGCACCGGGAAATCCGCGCCGGGGCGCACGACGATGTTGCCGTCGCCCTTGTAGAACCATTCCGGCTGCGCACCGACTTCGCCGGCCGGCGGTTTGCCGCCCTCGATGCCCCACTTGAAGATGCGCATGGTGTCGGTCATGCCCGCTTCGACGGCGCCATCGTGCTGGTGCATTTTGTCTCGGGCCGAGGCGCTGCCCAAGTGGGTCAGGCCGGTGCCGCTGATCAGGCAGTGGGCCGGATCTTCGTGATCCAGCGGCGGCAGAACCCGCCCCTGTTGCAGCAGCTCGGCGTAATCGGGGCCGAGCTCAGTGCCACGCAGGGCCACTTGCTCTGGCAGACCGTGGCGGGCGCGAATCGCCGCCAGCGCCAGTTCGCGGGTGCTGACGGTGTTGCGCACGACGTGAACCTGCGACCCCTCGACGAGCCCGACCTGGCGCTGGCCAGCGGTGTTTTCAAATTGAATCAGGCGCATGTGCGGCCCTCCGGAAATACATGGATGGCGCCGCCCGCAGGCGACGCCCGGCAGGTCATTCGATGATGTTGAAGTCGCTCAAATACTCATCGGAGATTTCCAGGCCCAGGCCCGGCTTGTGGTCGTCGAGCTGGATATAGCCGTTGACCGGTTGCGGCTCGCCCTTGAACACGTAGTAGAAGAGTTCGTTGCCGACCTCGACGTCGAACACCGGAAAGAACTCGGCCATCGGCGAGGCCGTGGTGGACATGGTCAGGTGGTAATTGTGCATCTGCCCGGCGTGGGGGATCACCGGCACCGACCACGCTTCGGCCATGGCGTTGATCTTGCGCGCGGCGGTGATGCCGCCGACGCGGTTGGTGTCGTACTGGATGACGTCGATGGCGCGACGTTCGAGCAAGTCCTTGAAGCCGTAAGAAGTGAATTCATGCTCACCGCCGGAGATCGGCATGATGCCCATTTTTTTCAGCTCGATGTAGCCTTCGATGTCGTCGGCGATCACCGGTTCTTCCAGCCAGCGCGGTTCGAACTCGGCCAGTTTCGGTAGCATCCGGCGGGCGTATTCGAGGGTCCAGCCCATGTAGCACTCGAGCATGATGTCGACGTCGGGGCCGGCCAGTTCACGCAGGGCGCGCACTTGCTCGATGTTTTTGCGCATGCCGGCCGGGCCGTCCTTCGGGCCGTAGCCGAAGCGCATTTTCAGCGCGGTGAAACCCTGGTTCAGATAGCCCTGCGCCTCTTCAAGAAACAGGTCGAGGTTGTCATTGGCGTAGAGCTTGGAGGCGTAGGTCCAGATCTTTTCCTTGGTGCGCCCACCGAGCAGTTTGAACACCGGCTTGTTCACTGCTTTGCCCATGATGTCCCAGATGGCGATGTCGATGGCCGAGATCGCCGCCATGCCGATGCCTTTACGGCCCCAGGCGTGGCTCTGTCGGTACATCTTCTGCCAGATGTACTCGTTGTCGAACGGGTCCTCGCCGATCGCAATCGGCGCCAGATAGGTGTCAATGATTTCCTTGGCCACACGCGGTGCCAGGGCGCAGTTGCCGATGCCGACCAGACCGGTGTCGGTTTCGATTTCCACCACCAGCCAGCCGTGGAAACGGAACGAGCCCATGGCATCGCCACGCTCGAAGAGAATGTCACTGGCGTTGGTGCAAAAGTGCGCCTGTGGTGGCACGACTTTGCCTTTCCATTCGAAGACGCGGGTACGGATCGCTTTGATTTTCATGAATACGGTTCCTTGCTAACGCTTAAGTAGTGATCAGCCAACCTGAGCCGGTGTGAGCTGCGAGGGAGAAACAGGGGTTTGCGTGGTGCGAAGTCGGGACAACAGGACGGCGCCAACGAGGCCGACCAAAGCCAGGGCAAACATCCCGGCACGGGGGTCGGCAAACGAGGTTTCCATCACGGTTTTCAGGTTCGGCGCGACGAAGCCGCCGAGGTTGCCGATGGAGTTGATCAGGGCGATCCCGCCAGCGGCGGCAGCACCACTGAGGTAACTGGTGGGAATGGTCCAGAACAGTGGCTGCACCGAAACGAATCCGGCGGCCGCGAAGCAGAAGGCGAGCACCACCGGCACCATGCTGGTACCCAAGGCCGACGCCGCGATGCCAAGGGCGGCCATGGTCAACATGCACACGGCGAGGCGGCGGTGCTGGCCGGTGCGGTCGGCGTAACGAGTGACGATGCGGGTGACGATCAGCGCGCAGATCCACGGGATCGCCGTGATCAGGCCGACGTTCAAACCGACATGACCGTCGAGCAACCCGGCAATGCGCGTCGGCAGGTAGAACACCACGCCGTAAACACTCATCTGAATGGTGAAATACGCCAGGCAGAATTGCAGCACTCGCGGGTTGCGCAAGGCACTCAGAAAACCGTGGGGGCTGGAGTCTTTTTTCTTCGCGTCTTCTTCATCGAGCGCCGTTTGCAGCGCCTGCTTTTCTTCGGCACTCAACCATGTCGCTTGGGCCGGACGGTTGACCAGATAGAAGTACGCGGCGATGCCCACCACCGAGGCCATCAAGCCTTCGACGACGAACAGCCACTGCCAGTTGGTCAGGCCGAATACGCCATGGAAGTCCAGCAACCAGCCGGACAACGGGCTGCCCAGTACCAGCGCCAGCGGCAGGCCGAAATAGAACAGCCCGAGCGCCTGACCACGACTCTGCGCCGGGAACCAGTAGGTGAGGTAAAGAATGATGCCCGGGAAGAAACCGGCTTCGGCCACACCGAGCATGAAGCGCAGGACGTAGAAGGTTTCGGCGTTGTGGGCAAACATCATCGCCGCCGAGACCAGGCCCCAGGTGACCATGATCCGGCACAGCCAGACCTTGGCGCCGAGGCGATGGAGCATGTAGTTGCTCGGCACTTCGAAGAACGCGTAACCGATGAAAAAGATGCTCGCGCCGAAGGCGAACGCCGCATCCCCCAGCCCGGTATCGGCCTGCAGCGCCGCTTTGGCGAAGCCGACGTTGGAGCGGTCGATAAAGGCGAGGATGTACATCAGGATCAGAAACGGCAGCAGGCGCAGCCGGCTTTTGGCGATGGCACTGGACAGAGCCAGGGCGGAATCTGGACGGGTCATGTGAAGGTTCCTTTGCTGCCGGTATGTGCCCTGCGGAAGTGACAGGGCGGGCTTTTTGTAGTTGTTGGTCGCCTGAACAGGCGTTCAGTCGATGGAGCGACTGTAGCCAGCGCGAAGGGCTGCCGGATAATCACTTATGCGTATCCGGCGATAACCTGCGGTGATCGCATCAAGTGATTTATAGGCAGATAGGGTTATCAGGGCTGCACACAAAAAAATGTGGGAGCGAGCCTGCTCGCGAAGAGGGTGTGTCAGTCGACATTGATGCCCTCTGACCCACCGCTTTCGCGAGCAGGCTCGCTCCCACCGGGGGTAATGTGACGTTGTTCTGGATACGGAAAAAAGCCATCTCCAGGCCGATTGAATTATTTGCCACACACAAAACAAAAGTGGGAGCGAGCCTGCTCGCGAAGAGGGTGTGTCAGTCGACATTGATGCCCTCTGACCCACCGCTTTCGCGAGCAGGCTCGCTCCCACCGGGGGTAATGTGACGTTGTTCTGGATACGGAAAAAAGCCATCTCCTGGCAGATTGAATTATTTGCCACACACAAAACAAAAGTGAGAACGAACCTGCTCGCGAAGAGGGTGTGTCAGTCGACATTGATGCCCTCTGACCCACCGCTTTCGCGAGCAGGCTCGCTCCCACCGGGGGGAATGTGACGTTGTTCTGGATACGGGAAAAAGCCATCTCCTGGCCGATTGAATTATTTGCCACACACAAAACAAAAGTGAGAGCGAGCCTGCTCGCGAAGAGGGTGTGTCAGTCGACATTGATGCCATCTGACCCACTGCATTCGCGAGCAAGCCCGCTCCCACAGGGGGAATGTGACGTTGTTCTGGATACGGGAAAAAGCCATCTCCTGGCAGATTGAATTATTTGCCACACACAAAACAAAAGTGGGAGCGAGCCTGCTCGCGAAGAGGGTGTGTCAGTCGACATTGATTC
>NZ_FYDT01000005.1:0-78347 GCF_900187585.1 Pseudomonas sp. Irchel 3E19 | reverse complement strand
AAGGGGGAATGTGACGTTGTTCTGGATACGGGAAAAAGCCATCTCCTGGCAGATTGAATTATTTGCCACACACAAAACAAAAGTGGGAGCGAGCCTGCTCGCGAAGAGGGTGTGTCAGTCGACATTGATGCCGTCTGACCCACCGCTTTCGCGAGCAAGCCCGCTCCCACCGGGGGGAATGTGACGTTGTTCTGGATACGGGAAAAAGCCATCTCCTGGCAGATTGAATTATTTGCCACACACAAAACAAAAGTGGGAGCGAGCCTGCTCGCGAAGAGGGTGTGTCAGTCGACATTGATGCCGTCTGACCCGCCGCTTTCGCGAGCAAGCCCGCTCCCACAGGAGATGTGATGTTGTTCTGGATACGGGAAAAAGCCATCTCCTGGCAGATTGAATTATTTGCCACACACAAAACAAAAGTGGGAGCGAGCCTGCTCGCGAAGAGGGTGTGTCAGTCGACATTGATGCCGTCTGATCCACCGCTTTCGCGAGCAAGCCCGCTCCCACAGAAGAAGTGATGTTGTTCTGAAGAGCGCAGATCAGTAGCTGTTGGCGCCCATCCGGCAGGCAATTTCGAACGCCTGGCGAATCGCCCCGACGTTGGCCTTGCCCTGCCCCGCAATATCAAACGCGGTGCCATGGGCCGGGGTGGTGATCGGGATCGGCAGACCGCCCTGCACCGTCACGCCACGGGAGAAGCCCATCAGCTTGATCGCGATCTGGCCCTGGTCGTGATACATGGTGACCACCGCATCAAATGCGCTGGCATCGCCCTGAACCTTGAGGAAAATCGTGTCGCCGGGATACGGCCCTTCCGCCGCGATGCCTTGAGCCTGAGCGGTGCGCACTGCCGGGCCGATGATGTCGAGTTCTTCACGGCCGAACGAGCCGTTGTCGCCGTTGTGCGGGTTGAGGCCACACACACCAATGCGCGGTTTCTCCAGGCCGTTGCGTTTAAGCGCGGTGTCGATCAGGCGGATCGCCTCGCCCACCCGCTCCTGGCTGAGCAGCCCCGGCACATCGGCCAGCGCCACGTGTGACGTCACCCGCGACGTCCACAGGTTATCGAGGACGTTGAATTCGCAGAACGGCCCGTGGAAATCCAACAGTTCGGCGAACCAGTGCAACTCGTCGCTGTGGGCCATGCCGGCCATGTGCAGCGAGGTTTTGTTCAGCGGCCCGAACAGCACCGCATCGGTGGTGCCCGCCTGGGTCAGGCGCAGGGCGATTTCCAGCGTATCGAGGCTGTAACGGCCGCCGATGGCGCTGGCTTCGCTGCGGGGAAACTCGCCCACGGTATCGCCGCGAACGTTGTAGAACAGTGGCGTGTCATCGGCAAAATCCAGGTGTTCCAGCGACTCGATCCGGCGGTAGGGAAACGTCACGCCGGCGATGCGCATGCCGCGCTGCATCTCGGCTTCATCGGCGATCAGAATCACCTGCGCCTGACTGCGCACCGCGGGCTCGCCGAGCAACCGCGCAATCAGTTCCGGGCCAATACCCGCTGGGTCACCGAGGACCATGGCGATCGTGGTTTTGTTCATGCTTGACTCCTCAAAGGCTCAGACCCGGCGCGCTCAAGGACACCAGGTTCGCAGCGGTAGACCCGCTGCGCGTTGCTATAGAACAGACATTGCTGATCGACCCGTGGCAGATCGGCGACGATGTGTTTGAAACCGCTGTAAATGCTGTCGAACGAGCCGCACAGGCTGTCGACCGGGAAGTTGCTGGCGAACATCGCTCGCGTGCTGCCGAACATGGCGATGATCTCGCGCACGATCCACGCGTTGTCGATGGCCCGCCACGCGCGGCCAGCCTGACCGAGGCCGGAAATCTTCACCTGCACGTTCGGGTACTCGGCCAGTCGCGCCATGGCCTTGCGCCAACCGGCCAAACCTTCGGCACTGCGGTCGCTGGGCAGGCCGGCGTGGTTGAGAATCAGCGCAGTGCCGGGGAAATCCCGGGCCAGTCGCTCGGCTTCCGGCAGGTTCCACCACGGTGTCTGCAAATCGAAGTGCAGCCCCAAACCTTGCAGTGCGGCGTAACTGCGCCGCCAGTGCTCGTCGCTCATCAGGCTGCGCGAACGCCCGACTTGCGCGGGTGACGTCGGCCCGCCGGGTTTGTGCCGCACGCTGCGCACATGCTTGAAACGCGCCTGCTCGGTGAGCACATCGATGGCGTCCGGATGATCGAGCCAGGCCTGGGCCACCACCGCGTTCGGCACACCATAACGGGCGGCCAGTTGTTCGATGAAACGGGTCTCGCCGATCGGGTCCTGCGGGTTCCATTCGGTCTCGATGTAGACGGTTTGCACCACTTGATGCTGCGCTGCGTCGGCGAAGTAATCCTCGGGAAAATAGCGGTGCTTGATCGCACTGTAATCGCCATAGCGAAACGGGATGTTGGCCCCGGGCGCGAGCCATGGGTGATCGTTGATCGCCGGATCCCAGAAGTGATGATGGGCATCGATGATCGGGCCATCCCACAGCGGGCGGTTGTGCTCAGTCATGGCGCACCTCGTCCAGTGCAATGAACAGCGTGGCCAGCACAAACACCGCCGAACACACCGCGAAGAAACCGAGTACCGGGGCGAACCCGCCGGCCACCTGCAGGATCACACCGACCAGAATCGGCACGGTAATCCCGCCGACGCTGCCCGCCATGTTCATCACCCCACCGATCAGGCCAACCCTTGCCGGCGCCGCGAGCAGCGCCGGGAAGCTCCAGTAGAGGCTGCCCCACATCAGGAAAAACGCGGTCATGGCCAACAGCGCCACGGCCGCAAAAGGGTTGCTCAAGGTCGGCAGCAGCAGGAACGCGCCGAGCGCGATCAGCCCGGAAAACGCCAACAGACTTTTGACTGCCACTCCACGGCTCACGCCTTTGCGAATCAACCCGTCGCAGAGAAAACCACCGGTCAGCGAGCCGAGCGCGCCGCAGACAAAAATCACAAACGTGGCGAAACCAATGCCCTTGATGTCGAAGCCGCGCGCCTGGGACAAATAGGTCGGCCCCCAGGTCAGCAGCCCGAAATAAACCATCGCCCAACTGGCCCGCCCGAGCAGCAAGCCACTGAGCGAACGCGCAGCAATGCCCAAGCCCTTGACCGGTGCCCGCGCAGCTTCGGCAGCCGGCGTGGCGCGGCCGGCGTTGATCTTTTCCAGCTCCGGCGCATTCACTTGCGGGTGACAGGCCGGATCGTCGCGCAGATAACGCCAGGCCAGCCACGCCAAGACCAAAGTGGCAATACCGGCGATCACGAACGCCAGGCGCCAGGAGTTCAGCGAGGCAATCAGGTAAGCGATGATCAAACCGCCCAGCGCCACGCCCAACGGGCTGCCGCTGTCCATCAACACCGCGCCGCGACTGCGCTCGCCGGGGGCCAGCCACAGGGAAATCAGTTTGCCGCCGGACGGAAACAGCGGCGCCTCCGCCGCACCGAGCGCGACCCGGGCAAACAACAACGACAGACCGCCAGTGGCGAATGCCGCCAGTACCTGAAAAGTGCCCCACAAACCGGTCGACCAGGTGATGACCCGGCGCGGCCCGTAACGGTCGATCAGCCAGCCGCCGGGAATCTGCAACAGCGCATAGGCCCAGAAGAAGCTGCTGAGGATCAAGCCTTGCAGACTCGGCGACAGGGAAAATTCGGTAGCGATGGTCGGCATCGCAATCGACAACGACACCCGATCGATCAGATTGACCATGGTCAATGCGAAGACAATCGCGAAGATCCGCCAGCGCACGTTACCGGCCTTATCACTGGCGGTCAGCGCAGCCGCCGCTGCCGTCGGGAGGGCACCTGCGACAGACAGATGCAGGGAAGCACTGGGACGAGCCATGGTGCGTACCTCGATTTATTATTTTTGTGGGTGTCGCCACGCCGCTGTTTCACGGCATCCGGTGGGCACTATCGAAGGCCCTGCGATAACCGTCTAATCAAAACTTGAAATCAGGCGATAGCCTCGGGTTATGTCATGCCGATCTTTCATCAGGCTTACAACGCCAGCCATGACAATGAATGTGCGCCTGAAACGCTCTACGGCAAAGTCTGCCCTCGTTTGGGTGATTGATCGGCGCCTGAGCGATAACCCCAGGCTATCGGTGTATGTTTTGTTTTGAGTAGACGCCGCCGTCATACCTTCCCACACTCAGGCCAGGCTTGCGGCTTTCGAGCGCAGACAAGTCACTCATAACAACTACAAGAATGAGGCCTCCCATGCGTACTGCATTCGTCCGTCGCACCTCCCGTCTGCTGCTGGGTTCTGCCCTGCTCGCGGCCGGTGTCCTCCCCTCTCTCGCCCACGCCTGGCAACCGGACAAGAACGTCGAGATCGTCGTTGCCGGCGGCCCCGGTGGCGGCACCGACCAGCTCGGTCGCCTGATCCAGTCGATCATCACCACCCACAAGTTGCTTGAGGTCAACACCATCGTCCTCAACAAGGGCGGCGGCAACGGCGCCGAAGCCTTCCTCGACCTGAAAATGAACAAGGGCGATGCGGAAAAACTGGTGATCGGCACCAACAACATCTACCTGCTGCCGCTGGTGTCCAAGCTCGGTTACCAATGGCAGGAACTGACCCCGGTGGCCGCCGTCGCCGAAGACGACTTCATTCTCTGGAGCTACAAGGACGCGCCGTGGAAAGACGCCAAGGGCTTCTATGAGGCGGTGAAAACCGACCCGTCGAAACTGCGCATGGGCGGCAGCCAGTCCAAGGACGTCGACCAGACCCTGACCCTGCTGCTCAACCAGACCAACAACAGCAAACTGGTGTACATCCCGTTCAAGAGCGGCAGCGAAGCCGCCACGCAACTGGCCGGCAAACACATCGCCGCCAACGTCAACAACCCCAGCGAAAGCATCAGCCAATGGCGTGGCGATCAGGTCGAGCCGCTGTGCGTGTTCAGTAAAGAACGCATGGCCTACACCGAAAAAGTCGCCGGCGACAAATCCTGGGCGGACGTCCCGACCTGTCATGAACAGGGCTTGGGCATCGATCAGTACCGCTTCCCGCGTACCGTGTTCATGCCCGGCGAAGTCACCGCCGAACAGCGCGCGTTCTATGTCGAGCTGATGCGCAAAGTGACCCAGACTCCCGAATTCCAGGCCTACGTGAAACAGAACGCGCTGGTGCCGACCTTCCTCGAAGGCGAGCCGCTGACCGCTTACATCGAGCACGACACCGCCCGTGTCACGCCGGTGTTCAAAGAAGCCGGCTGGCTGAAAAACTGAGGTCGTCCACGGCCGCTCGATGATGCGCGGCCGTCACCTGCTGGAGGTGTTTCATGTCTCATTCTTCGGATTCACCGGCGCTGGTCGGCACCCGTTGGGTCGAACTCGGCCTGACCCTGTTCACCACGCTGATCGGCGCGGTGGTGATGTACGGCAGCCTGGAACAAGGCATCGGCTGGGGTGACGCCGGGCCTGAGCCGGGTTACTTCCCCTTCTACATCGGCCTGATGCTCAGCGCTGCCAGCGTAGGCAACGGCATTCTGACCGTGGTGCGCTGGCAGGCTCTGAGCATTGCGTTCGTCAGCCGCAGCGCGTTTCGGCAAGTGTTATCGGTGTTCCTGCCGATTGCGCTGTTCGTCGCGGCCATGCCCTTCACCGGCATCTATGTGGCCTCGGCGGCGTTCATCGCCTGGTTCATGTGGCGCGACAAAGTGCGCGCCAAACCCTATGGCAAATGGATGATCGGCACGGTCTCGCTCGGCGCGGTGCTCGCCAGTTATCTGATCTTCGCGCTGTGGTTCAAGGTGCCGCTGGATGCCGGCCCGATGGGCGACTGGATTGCCCTCGCCGGGAGAAATTTCAAATGAGCGAATTCGATTCCCTGATGCAAGGCATGAACCTGATCATGACCCCGGGCCATATCGGCCTGATGGTGATCGGCGTGCTGCTGGGCATCCTGGTCGGTGTGTTGCCCGGCCTCGGTGCCCCCAACGGCGTGGCGCTGCTGCTGCCGCTGACCTTCACCATGTCGCCGGTGTCGGCGATCATCCTGTTGTCGTGCATGTATTGGGGGGCGTTGTTCGGCGGGTCGATCACCTCGATTCTGTTCAACATCCCCGGCGAGCCGTCATCGGTGGCGACCACCTTCGACGGCTACCCGATGGCCCGCGAAGGTCGCGCCGCCGAAGCCCTCACCGCCGCGTTCAGTTCGGCGCTGATCGGCGCACTGGCCGGCGTGTTGCTGCTGACGTTCCTGTCGACGAAGATCGCCGCTTTTGCGATGTCCTTCAGCTCGCCGGAGTTCTTTGCGGTGTATCTGTTGGCGTTCTGCACCTTCATCGGCATGAGCAAGAATCCGCCGTTGAAAACCGTAGTAGCAATGATGATCGGTTTCGCCATGGCGGCGGTGGGCATGGACACCGTGTCCGGCAACCTGCGCCTGACCTTCGACCAACCTGCGCTGATGACCGGGATCAGCTTCGAAGTGGCGGTGATCGGCCTGTTCGGCATCGGCGAAATCCTCTGCACGGTTGAGGAAGGCTTGGTGTTTCGCGGCGAACATGCGCGCATCACACCGATGGTGATCTTGCGTACCTGGGCGAAACTGCCACGTTACTGGCTGACCATTGTGCGCAGCACGTTGGTCGGTTGCTGGATGGGCATCACCCCGGGCGGGCCGACGGCGGCGTCGTTCATGAGCTACAGCCTGGCGCGGCGTTTCTCGAAGAATCGCGACAACTTCGGCAAGGGTGAACTGGAAGGCGTGATCGCCCCGGAAACCGCCGACCATTCCGCCGGCACCAGCGCCTTGCTGCCGATGCTGACCCTGGGCATTCCCGGTTCGGCCACCGCTGCGGTGATGCTCGGCGGCTTGATGATCTGGGGCCTGCACCCCGGCCCTACGCTGTTCGTCGAGCAGCATGATTTTGTCTGGGGCCTGATCGCCAGCATGTACCTGGGCAACGTGGTGAGTCTGATCGTGGTGTTGGCCACCGTGCCGTTGTTCGCCTCGATCCTGCGCATTCCGTTCTCGATCATTGCGCCGATCATCATCATGGTCTGTGCCATCGGTGCCTACTCGGTACACAACTCGTTCGTCGACGTGGTGCTGATGCTCGGCTTCGGCGCGCTGGGTTATCTGTTCAAGAAACTCGGCTACCCGATCGCGCCGCTGGTGCTCGCGGCGGTGCTGGGCGACAAGGCTGAAGATGCGTTCCGCCAATCGATGCTGTTCTCCGACGGGCACTTGGGCATCTTCTGGTCCAACCCGCTGGTGGGCTGCCTGACCACGGCGGCGTTGCTGATGCTGTTCTGGCCGTTGATCTCCAAGGCGCTGCAAGTCATGGTCGGTTTGCGCAAGGCCCCTGGGGCCAAGCCAAAATCGGTGCTGTGACACAGGACTGGCACTGCCTGACATTTGTTGTCAGGCTGGCCACCTGTCTTTTTCGCGAGCACGGCCCATGACCCGAATTCCTGATGCCAACGTGATCCACAGCCGCCTGCGTCTGCGCCAGTTGCGGCTGATGCTGGCGTTGCAGGAATTCGGCTCGCTGCGCCGCGCCGCCGACCACATCGGCATGACCCAACCGGCGGCGACCAAAATGCTCCACGAGGCCGAGGATTTGCTCGGCGTCGAGCTGTTCGAGCGCTTGCCCCGGGGCATGCGCTCGACGCCGTTTGGCGAGACGGTGATCTATTACGCACGCATGGTCTTCGCCGAACTCAGCGGCATGCGTGAAGAATTGGTAGCGCTGGAGTCGGGCAATCTCGGACGGGTCGCGGTCGGGGCGATTCCGGCGCTGGCCTCGGGTTTGCTGACGCGCACCATTGCGACCTTGAAGCAAAGCCATCCGCGCCTGTCGATGAGCATCCAGGTCGACACCAGCGACGTGCTGGTGCAGGCGCTGTTGCAGGATCAACTGGACATCGTGCTGGGCCGAATTCCCGCCGGAGCGCGGGCAGAAGAATTGCTCTTCGACAGCCTCGGCGAAGAAGCCTTGTGTGTGATTGCCGGCGCGCAGAATCCACTGGCAAAAGAGAAAAACCTCAGCTGGGCGGAACTGCAAAACATGACCTGGGTGCTGCAACAGCAGCCAAGCCCGATGCGTGCGATCATCAATCAGGTGTTCCACAACGCCCGGGTCGACATCCCCAGCAGCATCGTCGAAACCACCTCGATCATGACCTTGTTATCATTGATCCAGCAGACCGACATGCTCGGTGTGACGCCGGTGTCGGTGGTCGAGGACTATCCCGGTCGCGATCTGCTGGCGGTGCTGCCGATCAAGTTTGAGGCGCGCCTGCCACCGTTCGGCCTGATCACCCGCCGTCATCGGATTCAATCGTCGGCGATGCAGGCGTTCATGAATTCGGTACGGGCCGAACATGCGTTGAGCAAATGAAAAAGGCCCGGAGAATGGCTCCGGGCTTTTTGCGGTTTACGCTGTTTTACGGAAGACGAATGCCAGACCAATGACGATCAACAGCATGCCGAACAAGCTCAACGTCGCCAGTCGGTTGCCGAAAATCAGGTAGTCCATCACTGCCGTCACCGCCGGCACCAAATAGAACAGACTGGTGACATTCACCAGATTGCCCCGTGCGATCAGCCGATACAGCAACAGCGTCGCCAGCACCGACACCACCAGCCCCATCCACAACACCGGCACGATGAAACCGGCAGTGTGCTCGAAGTGAAACGGCTGGAACGGCACAAAGATCGCGCACAACAACAGTCCGGCCAGGTACTGCACCGGTAGCGTGCCGAGAGGATTGTCGGTGATGCGTTTCTGCATGATCGAACCCAGCGTCATGCTCGCCAGCGCCAGCAGACCGAACAGCATCCCCGCCCACGACATCCCGGCCAGACCGATGCCCTGATACACCACCATGATCAGCCCGGCCAGCCCCAACGCCAGACCAAACATCCGGCTCGCCGAGCGCTGCCGCTCCATCAGTACAACGGTGAGAATCGGCTGCACGCCCATGATGGTCGCCATCACCCCCGGGGTGACTTTGGTGTTCAGAGCCAACAGATAGAAAATCTGATACGCCCCCAACAACACCACACCGGTGGCAATCGCAAACAGCATCGGCCAGCCGCCCTTGGGCAACTTCAGCTTGAGCAACGGCATCAGCAGCACCAACCCGCACAGGGCGATGGCAAAGCGGATCAACAGAAAGGCAAACGGTGACGCGTGGGCCAGGCCCCATTTGGAGAAAATCGCCCCGCTGCTCCACAGCAGAACGAACAGGCTCGTGGACGCCGCCGCGAGCGCGGACTTTTTCGAAAGGACAAACATGAATACCACCTGTAGTCAGGCAAATAGCCAACTCAGCCGAAGCTGAAATTCAGTAGATTTTTGCGGCGGGCACAGGGGTCAGCAGAAACTGCCGATCAGCCCGAAACGCCAACGCCCGGCGGTGATACGACTGCGCACACCGGCGTGCTACTGACAGGTGGGGGGTAATGACTGATCCGCTTGGGCTGCTGATTCCCGCACGGCACGACGCCAGCGTTGACCGCTGGATCGACTACCGCGTTGATGAGGGATGCAGGCATTGGGGCAGATCTTTTTTGAAGGGGTTGGAACGTGAGTCGTATGACTCACGAGCGCCGACTATAACCAGCGCGGGACATGGATTGCAATGATTTGGACAAAGGGCCAGTAGCGACAGGCTGAAGGGAGGTGGATAGGCTGGTGGCAGCAAACAAATTGAAATTCAGGAGCCTCTCCCAGGGGTCATCTCTCTCTACCAGCAACTGGGCTTTGAGTTCGATTCAGAGGGTCGGCTTGTGAAGCTTATTGACTAAGACTAGTATCGGGGCAACTGCTCATTTAATGATCAACGCCGGAGACACCATGAAAGCTGTCGTTGAAAACAAGGCCTCAGACGCCAAATCAACAAAGGCCAATAGAAAGCGGTCTTCTGGAGAGTTGTCTGAAAAGGAGTTGCAGCGAATCAGGGAGGCATTGGCAAATCCAGCCGTTGAGGAGCGAGGCGGTATTCTCGCGGGCGCCTCTTTCGCGTTCCCATCATGAAAAAACCGCTCACAAGGAGCGGTTTTTCATTTCTGGTTAGCCCTCAACCAAACAGCCAATACCCCAGCAATGTCAGCACCACCACCGCCAGCACTGGCCGCAACACACGGTAGGCCTTGGGATTGCGGCGTTTCCACTGTTTGACCACACCGCTGAACTTGTCACTGAAGCTCTTGCTCCAGGCGTAGGCCTGGTTGATCCCGCCGACGCGTTCATCATCAAGATTCTGTGGCGCAGTCGCGCGGCCGAGCCAGCCACTGATGAAGCGGTTGATGCGGGTCATCAGACGGTTGCTCAGCGGACGTTCGATGTCGCAGAACAGGATGACGCGGGTCTTGTCGGTTTCGTTCTTGACCCAATGCACGTAGGTCTCGTCGAACATCACGTCCTCACCGTCGCGCCAGGCGTAAACCTGACCGTCGACGAAGATCCGGCAATCGTCGGAGTTCGGTGTCGACAGGCCGAGGTGATAACGCAGGGAACCGGCGAACGGATCGCGGTGCGGGTTAAGGTGGCTGCCGCCCGGCAACAGCGCGAACATGGCGCCTTTGACGTTAGGGATGGCACTGACCAGCGCCACGGTTTTCGGGCACAAGGTTTCAGCCGATGGCAGCGGTTTGTCGTACCACTTGAGATAGAAACGCTTCCAGCCCTTCTTGAAGAACGAGCCGAAACCGGCGTCGTTGTTCTTCTCGGCGGCGCGGATGTAACCCTCGTCGAACAGGTGCATGGCTTCGTCGCGGATGGTTTCCCAGTTATCGCGCAGTACGTCCAGTTCCGGGAACTTGCTGCGATCCAGATAAGGCTTGGACGGTACACCCGAGAACAAGTACATCAAGGCGTTATACGGGGCGAACAATGCCGAGTGGTTGACGAACTGGCGCAGCACCGGCAGGCGCGCCTTACCGCGCAAATGCACATAGAGGATGCTGCCCACAAACAGCAGCAACACCAACACCTTGGCGGCTAACGAAAAGGTCATCAACGACTCCTTGAATAAAGACAACGCTGCGCAATGCCCTTTACCCGACATGGCAGCCGGCCATGATAAACACTACCGGCCTGGTACAAAACCCGTTCAGCCCAAGATTCAGTGTTAAGAATTGCGCAACAAAGCATTTATTAACATAAGCACCCTGAACCTGGGCTGACCTGAGTCAAATCGATTACTGCTGGTTCTCCTGCTCGGTGAACAGATCGCTGAACAGCATGCTCGACAGGTAGCGTTCACCGGAGTCCGGCAGAATCACCACGATGGTCTTGCCCTGCATCTCAGGCGTTTCGGCCAGACGCACCGCGACCGCCATGGCCGCGCCGCAGGAAATACCGCACAAGATGCCTTCTTCCTGCATCAAGCGCAGAGCCATCGCCTTGGACTCTTCGTCGGTAACCCGCTCTACCCGGTCAACCATCGACAAGTCCAGGTTCTTCGGTACAAAACCGGCACCGATGCCCTGAATCTTGTGCGGGCTCGGCTTGATTTCTTCGCCAGCCAGGGCCTGAGTAATGACCGGTGAAGACACCGGCTCGACGGCCACAGAGAGAATCGGTTTGCCCTGGGTATTCTTGATATACCGCGAAACACCGGTGATGGTTCCGCCGGTACCGACACCCGCCACCAGCACATCGACCGCGCCATCGGTGTCGTTCCAGATTTCCGGGCCGGTGGTTTTTTCGTGAATCGCCGGGTTGGCGGGGTTATCGAACTGCGCCGGCATGAAGTATTTGCCTGTATCGCTGGCAACAATCTCAGTGGCCTTCTGGATCGCACCTTTCATGCCTTTGGCCGGTTCGGTCAGCACCAGTTCGGCGCCCAGCGCCTTGAGGACTTTGCGCCGCTCGATGCTCATCGACGCCGGCATGGTCAGCATCAACTTGTAGCCACGGGCGGCAGCCACGAAAGCCAGACCGATGCCGGTATTACCCGACGTCGGCTCGACGATGGTCATGCCTGGTTTGAGTTTGCCGCTGCTTTCAGCGTCCCAGATCATGTTGGCGCCGATACGACACTTGACCGAATAACCGGGGTTACGCCCCTCGATCTTGGCCAGGATGGTCACGCCACGCGGCGCGATGCGATTGATCTGCACCAGCGGCGTGTTACCGATGGAATGGGCGTTGTCAGCAAAAATACGGCTCATGGCTGGGTCCTTATGCAGCATTGAATTCAGCGCCCAAGGTATGCCTGTTGCCCATCACAGTCCAGTCGGGTCGAACGTCTGCGGCGACGGGCAGTCAATCGATTACACCGTTCGGGAATTGTCGTCATGAAGCGTCGTTACAGCTGGCCGTTATGGACATTTGCAGGCGTTGTCGTGCTGCTGATCGCAGCGCACATCGCCCTGCCCTATCTGGTGCGCGACTATCTGAACGGCAAGCTGGCGAACATGGGCGACTACCGTGGACAGATCACCGATGTCGACCTGGCGTGGTGGCGCGGTGCTTACAAGATCAACGGCCTGAAGATCGTCAAGGTCGACGGCAAAGTGCCTGTGCCTTTCGTCAATGCGCCGCTGATTGATCTGTCAGTGAGCTGGCATTCGCTCTGGTACGACCATGCCGTGGTGGCCGAGGTGCAGTTCATCAGCCCCGAAGTGAACTTCGTTGATGGTGGCAATAAACAGAACTCGCAGACCGGTAAAGGCACCGACTGGCGTGAGCAATTAGGCAAACTCCTGCCGATCACCCTCGACGAAGTACAGATTCACGACGGCAAAATCAGCTTCCGCAACTTCAACTCCAAACCACCCGTGAACATGAACGCCACCAACGTCGACGCGAGTATTTACAACCTGACCAATGTGGTCGACAAGGAAGGCAAACGCGACGCTCGCTTCGAAGGCAAGGCCCTGCTACTCGGCCACGCTCCGCTGGAAACCAGTGCCACGTTCGATCCGCTGAGTAACTTCGAAGACTTCCAGTTCCGCCTGCGCGCCCGCGATATCGAACTCAAGCGCATGAACGACTTCGCCTCGGCCTACGGCAAGTTCGATTTCAACGCCGGCCACGGCGATGTAGTGATCGAAGCCCAAGCGAAAAAAGCCCAGGTCAGCGGCTACATCAAGCCGCTGCTGCGTGATGTCGAAGTGTTCAATTGGCAGCAGGATGTGGAAAACCAGAACAAGAGCATCTTCCGCTCCGTCTGGGAGGCACTGGTGGGCGGCACGGAAACCGTGCTGAAGAACCAGGCAAAAAACCAGTTCGCCACCAAGGTTGAACTCAGTGGCAACGTGCATCAGCAAAATATCAGCGCGTTCGAAGCTTTTTTGCAGATTTTACGCAATGGATTCATCCAGGCGTTCAATGCCCGATATGAGCGGCCGAAGCCGGATGCGGGCTAGGGTTTTCGGTTGACGATATATCGACCGGAATTCTCTGCGGCCAATGTTGAGCCTTGCTGCAAAGAGTCCCAACCGAGACACGCGAGTGCCAGGGAACGTGGCACTGCTTCGCGACCACCACTGTAGCGACTGATGCTGCGGGGGCTGACGCCCAGCGCCTCGGCAGCCTGATTTAAAGACAGCCCCGTGCGTGCACGCCAGTCGATGAAGATTCGAGTGTTTTCATCAGCAGCATTTTGGGCCAGGGCATCCAGATACAACGTATCCGCGCCAATCTGTATATCCGGCTCCAGCCACTCAACGCACCAGCCGTCATCTGCCAGCATGGCGCTATTGAATATGCTGGAATCGAGTAACGGCTGCAGGCCTGGAAAAGCTTGCAGGTCGGCACTTAGATCTAACACCAGTTGTTGACCATCTACAAAGGTCAATGCCAGCCGATAATCGGCTAGTGCCTGCACCGCTGCGAGACGGGGCCTTTTCATGGGTAACATCGTTTCCAGTCCTCCAGCAGTTGTGCCTGATGGGCCGCAACCCACGCCAGTGCTTCCTTGATAATCAGTGGCGGCGCCCTGCCCATCATGACCTCAATGGTTTCCAGGCTCAGCATCACATCCACTCCGCCACCGGTCAGATGAACATGAGGCGGAGGATGATCCTTCTCGCGCAACTGAATTCTGTATTTATCGCGGAATCGGTATTTAGTCGTCATGTTCGACAGGCTATCGCCAAATCGGCGATACCTGAATACTGGCCATCAGCCGAGACTGAGTCAACATGTGACGCCCCATTCAGAGACTGAATAAGCCGTCTGCGTTCACAGTCGACCGGGTCGCGCGTTATAGTCGGGCATCCGATTTTTCGCCCCCGCCCTGCCCGTTCAGGTCGGCGTTACCGTTCGAGGATTAGCAGATGAAGTTCGAAGGCACCCAGGCCTACGTCGCCACCGATGACCTGAAGCTGGCGGTCAACGCCGCCATCACCCTGGAGCGGCCGCTGCTGGTCAAGGGCGAACCGGGCACCGGCAAGACCATGCTCGCCGAGCAACTGGCCGAATCATTCAATGCCAGGTTGATCACCTGGCACATCAAGTCCACCACCAAGGCCCACCAAGGCCTGTACGAGTACGACGCGGTCAGCCGTCTGCGCGATTCGCAACTGGGCAACGAAAAAGTCCACGATGTTCGTAACTACTTGAAGAAAGGCAAGCTCTGGGAGGCGTTCGAGTCTGAAGAGCGGGTCATTTTGCTGATCGACGAAATCGACAAGGCCGACATCGAGTTCCCCAACGACCTGCTGCAAGAACTCGACAAGATGGAGTTCTACGTTTACGAGATCGACGAGACCATCAAGGCGAAAAAGCGCCCGATCATCATCATTACCTCCAACAACGAGAAAGAGCTGCCGGACGCCTTCCTGCGTCGCTGCTTCTTCCACTACATCGCCTTCCCCGACCGCACCACCCTGCAGAAAATCGTCGACGTGCACTACCCGGACATCAAGAAGGATCTGGTCAGCGAAGCGCTGGACGTGTTCTTCGACGTGCGCAAGGTGCCGGGCCTGAAGAAGAAGCCATCAACGTCGGAGCTGGTCGACTGGCTGAAACTGCTGATGGCCGACAACATCGGCGAAGCCGTATTGCGCGAACGCGATCCGACCAAAGCGATTCCGCCGCTGGCCGGCGCCTTGGTGAAAAACGAGCAAGACGTGCAACTGCTTGAGCGCCTGGCGTTCATGAGCCGTCGCGGCACCCGCTAAGAGGCTGATGCCATGTTGCTCAACCTGTTCAATGAAATGCGTGCAGCCAAGGTGCCGGTGTCGGTGCGCGAGCTGCTCGACCTGATCAACGCGCTGAAACAGCGCGTGATCTTCGCCGACATGGACGAGTTCTATTACTTGTCGCGGGCGATTCTGGTGAAGGACGAACGGCATTTCGACAAGTTCGACCGCGCGTTCGGTGCGTACTTCAATGGCCTGGAAAAACTCGACGATCACCTTCAGGCGCTGATTCCCGAAGATTGGTTGCGCAAGGAGTTCGAACGCTCGCTGAGCGACGAAGAACGCGCGCAGATCCAGTCCCTCGGCGGGCTGGACAAACTGATTGAAGAGTTCAAGAAGCGCCTGGAAGAACAGAAGGAACGTCACGCCGGCGGCAACAAATGGATTGGTACCGGCGGCACCAGCCCGTTCGGTTCCGGCGGTTTCAACCCGGAAGGCATTCGCGTTGGCGATGCCGGCAAGCGCCAGGGCAAAGCGGTGAAGGTCTGGGATCAGCGCGAGTACAAGAACCTCGACGATTCCGTCGAGCTGGGCACGCGCAACATCAAGGTCGCCCTGCGCCGCCTGCGTAAATTCGCCCGTCAGGGTGCGGCGGAGGAGCTGGACATCGACGGCACCATCGACCACACCGCCAAGGACGCCGGCCTGCTGAACATTCAGATGCGCCCGGAACGGCGCAACACGGTGAAGCTGCTGTTGCTGTTCGACATCGGCGGTTCTATGGATGCACACGTGAAGATCTGCGAGGAGTTGTTCTCGGCCTGCAAGACCGAGTTCAAGCATCTGGAGTATTTCTACTTCCACAACTTCATTTATGAATCGGTGTGGAAGAACAACATGCGCCGCACTTCCGAGCGTTTCTCCACTCAGGATCTGCTGCACAAGTACGGCGCCGACTACAAAGTGATCTTTATCGGCGATGCCGCCATGGCGCCTTATGAAATTACCCAGGCTGGCGGCAGTGTCGAGCACTGGAACGAAGAGCCGGGTTATCTGTGGATGCAGCGCTTCATGGAGAAATACAAGAAGCTCATCTGGATCAATCCGTACCCGAAAGATACCTGGGGCTACACCTCGTCGACCAACATCGTGCGGGACTTGATCGAGGATCAGATGTATCCGCTGACGTTGCGTGGTTTGGAAGAAGGCATGCGGTTTTTGTCCAAATGACGACCAGATCGTTCCCACGCTCTGCGTGGGAACGCATCCAGTGACGCTCTGCGTCACAGGGACGCGGAGCGTCCCGGGCGGCATTCCCACGCGGAGCGTGGAAACGATCAACACTGTGGGAGCGGGCTTGCCCGCGATGCTTTTAGCTATTTCTGAAGCGCTGCAGATATTTGATGTGCTCGCGATGCGCAACGTCTTGCACCACCGGCCGCAACCGCACTCGCGTCCCCGGCAAACACTGCGCCAACCGCGCCAACGCCAATGGCGTTAACGCCCCCAACCGTGGATATCCACCAATCGTCTGCCGATCATTGAGCAACACAATCGGCTGCCCGTCCGGTGGCACCTGCACCGCGCCCAAAGGAATCCCCTCGGAAATCATCGGCTGCCCCTGATACTGCAAAGGCTTCCCTAACAAGCGGATGCCCATTCGATCGGCGCGACTGTCCAGCGTCCACGCACTGTTGAACACATCAAACAGGCTCTGGCCGCTGAACTGGCCAATCTGCGCACCCAGTACCAGGTCCAACGGCGCATTCAGGCGAAAATCCGGACGATGAGCCAACGGCATATCACGAACCAGCAGGGTTTCCCCGTGATAGCTCAACATCGCCCCTTTGGCCAACGGCAGGCCCATGCCATCGAGCCCGCCAAGCTCCTCGCGCACGACTGTTGCGCTGCTACCCAGAACCTTCGGCGCGTCAAAACCACCGGGTGCTGCCAGATACGCACGAGCGCCAAGCAGTGGTTGAGTGAATTTCAGCGTCTGCCCTTTGTGCAATTTGAAACTGCGCCACGGCGCCAATGGCTGGCCGTCGATCTGCGCACCGAGATCAGCCCCGGCCAGCGCCAGCAGGCATTCTTCTTCGGCCAGTACAGCAAAGCCACCGAGGGTGATTTCGATCACCGGCAGATCCAGACCGTTGCCCAGTAGCCAATTGGCCCAGCTCATCGAACGCCAGTCCGCCGCGCCGCCCTGGGTCACGCCCAGATGCCGCACGCCAAACCGCCCGGCGTCCTGCAACAGGCACAGCGGCGTACTCGCTTCAATCGTCAGTCGACTCATGCCAGTGCCTCCAGCGGGGTGTCGTCGCCACCCAGATGGATGAATTCGGCGTGACTTACCGCCTCGAAGCGCACCGTGTCGCCGGGTTGCATCAGGCTGTAGCCATCACGATGGCGATCAAACAATTTCGCTGGAGTACGACCGATCAGGTTCCAGCCGCCGGGAGAGACGACAGGATAGGCAGCCGTCTGCCGTTCGGCGATACCGACGCTGCCAGCAGCGACTTTTTTGCGCGGGGTGTTCAGGCGTGGCGCGGCGAGCATCTCTTCGACCAGCCCCATGAAGGCAAAACCCGGTGCAAAACCGAGGGCGAACACCTGATATTCCCGAGCACTGTGACGGCGAATAACCTCCTCCGCCGCCAGACCGCTGCGCGCAGCGAGCACCCTCAGTTCCGGCCCGACACTCAAGTCATACCAAACGGGCAACACATGGCATTGCCCGCCAGCCTGAGCATTCGGGGAGAGATCAATCAACGCCTCGGCAATCAATTCCCGCGCCTGATTCGGATTCAACAGTGTCAGGTCGTAATGCACCATCAATGTTGTATAGGACGGCACCAGATCGATCAGTTGCGCACCGAACACCCCGCGCAACCGCTCACTGGCAGCGAGCATCCACGGCATATTGGCTTCGGCAATATCGTCAAACAGACGCAGCATCAGACAGTCCAGCGCCACGACTTCAATCCGTGGATTCATGATGCGCTCTGCTGATTGAGGGCCTCACGGATACGCCGCACCGCCGCCACCGAACTGGCATTGTCGCCGTGCACACAGAGGGTGTTGGCTTGCAGGTGCAATGCACTGCCATCGCTGGCGGTGAGGTTGGCGCCACGGGCAATGATCAGTGCCTGCTCGATGATTTTCTCGGCGTCGTGATGGACGGAGCCCGGCGTTTGTCGCGAGACCAGACGACCCGCGCTGTCATAGGCGCGGTCAGCGAAAGCTTCGAACCACAGGGTGACGCCGCACTCATCGCCAAGTTGCTGCGCGGCGGCGTTGTCGCGGGTGGCCATCAGCATCAACGGCAAACTGCGGTCATAGTCGGCAACAGCCTGAATCACTGCGCGCAACTGCGCTGGGTTGGCCATCATGTCGTTGTACATCGCACCGTGCGGTTTGACGTAACTGACCTTGCCGCCCTGCGCCTTGCAGAGGCCGTCGAGGGCGCCGATCTGGTAATGCAGGATGTCTTGCAGCTCCTGCGCGGAATACGCCATGGAGCGCCGGCCGAACCCGACCAGATCCTGATAGGCCGGATGCGCGCCGATCTGCACGCCGTGGCTTAGCGCCAGGCTGACGGTTTTGCGCATGATGCTCGGGTCGCCGGCGTGGAAGCCGCAAGCCACGTTGGCGCAGTCGATGAAGGGCATGACTTCGGCGTCCAGACCCATGGTCCAGCTGCCGAAACTCTCGCCAATGTCGCAATTCAATAACAGGCGGCTCACGGTAAACACTCCTGTAGCTTTTTATCTTTCTATCCGTAGGACATCGCCCCTTGGGCAATGCCCCCGCAGGTTATCAGTTACTGCGCGTCGAGTTGCTTGCCACGGGTTTCCGGCAGGCTCAGCGCCGCGAGAATCACCACGCCGTAAGACACCGCAGCAAACGCACCAATGCCTACGCTCAACGGCACTTTCTGGCTGAGCAGGCCGATCAGCAGCGGAAACAGCGCCGCCAGCGCCCGGCCGATGTTGTAGCAGAAGCCTTGGCCCGAGCCGCGAATCCGCGTTGGGAACAACTCGGTGAGAAACGCACCCATCCCGCTGAAAATCCCCGAGGCAAAGAACCCCAGCGGAAAGCCCAGCCAAAGCATCACGCCATTACTGACCGGCAATTGGGTGTAGAGCAGAACGATGGTGAACGAGCCGACCGCGAACAGGATGAAGTTCTTTTTGCGCCCCAACAGGTCGGTCAGATAAGCACTGATCACGTAACCGACATAGGAACCGACAATCACCATCGCCAGGTAACCGCCGGTGCCGAGCACGCTCAAGCCGCGCTCGTTTTTCAGGAAGGTCGGCAGCCAGGAGGTGATCGCGTAGTAACCGCCGAGTGCGCCAGTGGTCAGCAAGGAGGCGCGGATCGTGGTGAACAGCATGCGGGGAGCAAAAATCTCGTAGAACTTCGCCGGATTCTCCGGGGTTTGCGCAGCCTTGGCTTCGCGGTAGATCTCCGGGTCTTTCACCAGACGTCGCACGAAGACCACGAAAATCGCCGGCACGATGCCGAGAATGAACAGCGCCCGCCAGGCGTCTTCCGGTGGCATGATCGAGAACAGCAGCGCATACAGAATTGCCGTCAGGCCCCAGCCCAGCGCCCAACCGGATTGCACCATGCCCACCGCTTTGCCACGGTCCTTCGCGCGGATCACTTCGCCGATGAGTACTGCGCCGGCCGTCCATTCGCCACCGAAACCGAAGCCCATCAGGGTGCGAGCGATCAACAGTTGTTCGTAGTTTTGCGCGAAGCCACAGAGGAAGGTGAAGAAGGCGAACCACAACACGGTGAGTTGCAGCGTGCGAACGCGACCGATGCGGTCGGAGAGGATTCCGGCAACCCAGCCACCAATGGCCGAGGCAATCAAAGTGCTGGTGTGAATCAGCCCGGCCTCGCCGGTGGTAATGCCCCACATCGCAATCAGGGTTGGCACCACGAAGCTGAGCATCTGCGTGTCCATGCCGTCCAGACCGTAGCCGATCTTGCAGCTCCAGAACGTGCGGCGTTCCTGTTTGTTGATGTTGCGATACCAGTCGAACGGGCCGGGGCGGGCCGTGGACTTGGGGAGGTCGAGGGTGTCGGGCGCACTCATGGCAAATCTCCGCAGGCTTTTATTGGTCTTGTTCGTAGTCCCGACGACGCCTATCGTGGGAACCGGATGCGCCGATTTTTGGGCGCTTGGCCGTACGGCGTCCAACGAATAAAAACCCGCCTTAGGCATAAGAAAAATTTGTCACCCGAGCCTTGCCATGAACCTGAAGTTTCTCGAGACCTTTGTCTGGGTCGCCCGGCTGAAGAGTTTTCGCCTGACCGCCGACAAGCTGTTCACCACCCAGGCGTCGATTTCCAGTCGCATTGCAGTACTTGAAGGTGAACTGGGGGTGAAGCTGTTTGTGCGTGATTCGCGCGGTGTCAGCCTGACGCCCGAAGGTTTGAAAGTGCTGGACTATGCCGAGCAGATGCTCGACACCATGAGCGCGCTCAAGCAGTCGATCGAAACCCGCTCGAGCAAAGTCGGCCGGGTGCGCATCGGCGTGATGGACACGGTGATTCACACTTGGCTGAGCCCGTTGGTGGCGCAGATGACCGATCTGTATCCACGGGTGGAAATCGAGCTGGTGGCCGATACCTCGCTGAACCTCTGTGATCAGCTGCAAAAAGGCTTTCTCGATCTGATCCTGCAAACCGATCTGGTGCGCCATGAAAGCGTGCGCAGCCTGGAGCTGGCCAGCCATCCGCTGGGCTGGATCGTCGCCAGCAACTCGATCTACAACCGCGACTATGCTGACCTCGCAGAATTGGCGCGGGAGCGCATCATCACCTACTCGAAAAACTCCCGGCCGCATCAGGACCTGCTGGCGTTGATGCAGGCGAGCGGCGTGATAGCGCCGCGCTTGAATTGCGTGAATTCAGTGTCGGCGATCACGCGGTTGTTGCGCGATGGGTTTGGTATTGGTGTGCTGCCGCCGGTGCTGGTGGCTGAGGAATTGGCGCGGGGGGAACTGACTTTGCTGGCCATTGATCAGTGCCCACCGAATTTGCAGGTGGTGGTCTCTTGGAGAGTCGGCGTGGAGTGGGTCGAGGAGATTGTGACGTTGTGTCAGCAGGTGTTGGCGGGGTATGCGCAGAAGGTCGGCAAGGACTACATCACCCTCACTGACTGAACATGATCGTTCCCACGCTCCGCGTGGGAATGCCTCAATGGATGCTCCGCGTCCGCTTTGGGACGCGGAGCGTCCCGGGCTGCATTCCCACGCAGAGCGTGGGAACGATCATCAGAGACCGCGAACGTCGCGGTCTTCAATCGGCCGGCTCTGGCGCAGGCGTTTGCCGCCGAGCACCACCCAGTCGATCAGACGGAACAGGCATTCGATGCCGAACGACAACAGCAATGCGCCGCTCATGCCCCAGATCATCGCCTCCGGGGTCAGCAGGATCTGGTAGCTGTAGCCATTCCAGGTTTCCTTGCGGATGTCCGGGTCGGCGGCCAGCACTACTTGCAGGAAGCGGATGTACCACGGGCCCTGCATCGCCTGGAATTGTTTATCCAGCGCCAACTGACGCGTGAGCAACGTGTTCAGACTGTCCGCATCACTGCGAAACACCGGGTCTTCACTGGCGCGGTAATGCGCGACAAGTGCCTGCATATCACCTTTGAAAAACTGATCGGCCGTACCCTGAAAGCCGCGCAGACCGGTCTGCGCCTCAATCAGATGGGCCTCGACACGTTTCGCGTAATCGTTGATGAACCCCGGCACCTGGACACCGATCAACAGGCCTGCCGCAAACAACACCAGCCGTAGATAACTGAGCAACATGGGTTGTAATCCTTATTCGGTCTTGCCTTGGCTGACGCATTCGCCGCGTCGCCACAGGCTCCATTGGCCCGGTTCGTAGCGGGTCCAGGTTTCGTTTTCGGTCAGAGGTTCGGTGGCAATCACCGTCACCACATCGTTGGGCGTGGTTTCAGCCTGGAAATCGACGATCACATCGACGTCCTTGAGCCGCGCCGGGCCGAACGGTGCGCGCCGGGTGATCTGCGCCAGTTTGGTCGAGCAATAGCAGAACAGCCAGTCGCCATCGCTGAGCAGGCAGTTGAACACGCCTTTGCTGCGGTATTCGGCGCACGCGGCAACCAGATCCGGCAGCAGCACTTCTACATCGACCGGTTCCGGAAAGGCTGCACGCACACGGTTGAGCAAATCGCAGAACGCCGCTTCACTGTCGGTATCGCCGACCGGGCGGTAGAAACTTTTGATCGGGGTAAAATCGGCGAGCTGACCATTGTGTGCGAAGCACCAGTTGCGCCCCCACAGTTCGCGGACGAACGGGTGGGTATTGGACAGGCAGACCTTACCGACGTTGGCCTGGCGGATATGGCCGATGACCACTTCGCTCTTGATCGGGTAACGCTGCACCAGATTGGCGACTTCCGACTCGCAACTGGCGGCCGGATCCTGGAACAGCCGCAGGCCACGGCCCTCATAGAAGGCGATGCCCCAGCCGTCGCGGTGCGGGCCGGTGCGCCCACCGCGCTGCATCAGCCCGGTGAAGCTGAACACGATATCAGTCGGCACGTTGGCACTCATGCCCAGTAATTCACACATGTGCGGACTCTCGGGAGTTACAGACGCGGCTCGACCCGCATGCGCTGCGGATTGTTCGGCACTGGCGGGCGACCGTAACGGTCATCACCGGCGCCACCGAACGGTTGGTCGTCATCGCGCTCATCGGCGCGGGCTGCTGCTTTGGCCGCTTCGGCCTGTTCACGGCGAGCCTTGGAGGCCCGTTCGATCGGGAAGCGGATCAGCACGTAAATCAGATAGATGCCGAACGCGATCATGCCGTACATGAACAGATCGGAGACTGCGCGCCAGGCGTTGTTGCCGACCTTGAACGCCAGATCCAGCGCGGTGATGGCGATGGCCGGGGCGACCTTTTCCTTCACCGGGTCAACGATGGTCGGGCTGAACAGCAACACCGCCATCAACACACGCAACGGCTCGCGCAGCCAGCGCCACATCCAGGTGGTCAGGCGCAGCCATACCAACAGGCAGCCTACAGCGGCAAAGGCGTAGAGGCCCCAGGCGATCAGATAGTCGTTCTCGGTCATGGTGTCCATGGCAAGGCAGGCAAAGAGGCGCTTATAGTAACGACTTTTCGCCCGCCAGGCTTGTCCCAATAGACACACAACCTGTGGGAGCGAGCCAGCTCGCGAATACGGACTGTCAGTTGAAACATTGTTGTCTGACCCACCGCTTTCGCGAGCAGGCTCGCTCCCACAGGGTTTGCGCTGGTAACCAGAGCTGCGAAACCCCCTATTCCGTACATTGTCCGAGAGCCTTCCATGCCCGTATCCGCCAACGTCACCAGCGCCCCGATTGCCCACAAGGCGGCCGGCGCCGACCCGTATGCCTGGCTGCAGGAGCGCGACACCGACGCGGTGCTCGACTACCTCAAGGCTGAAAACGCTTACCAGGAAACACAAACCGCCGATCAGGCCGAACTGCGCGAAACCCTGTTCGAAGAGATCAAGGGCCGCATTCTGGAAACCGATCTGTCCCTGCCCTCCCCCTGGGGGCCGTACCTGTATTACACCCGAACCACCGCTGGCGACGAATATGCCCGCCACTATCGTTGCCCACGTCCGACGGACGACAGTCTGACCCTCGACGAAAGCCGCGAACAACTGCTGCTCGACCCGAACGTTCTGGCCAATGGCGGCTTCTTCTCGCTGGGCGCGTTCAGCATCAGCCCCGATCACCAGCGTCTGGCCTACAGCGTCGATGCTTCGGGCGATGAGATTTACACGCTGTTCGTCAAGGAACTGGCCAACGACAAGGTCAGCGAACTGGAATTCGAGGACTGCGACGGCAGCATGACCTGGGCCAACGACAGCCTGACGCTGTTCTTCGGCGTGCTCGACGACACCCATCGACCACACAAACTGTTCCGTTATCGCCTCGACGGCACCGCTGCCGAAGAAGTCTTCCACGAGCCGGATGGGCGCTTCTTCCTGCATTGCTACCGCGCAAGCTCCGAACAGCAATTGCTGCTGTCGCTGGGCAGCAAGACCACCAGCGAAGTCTGGGCACTGGACGCCAATCAGCCACACCTGCCCTTCACCTGCCTGGCACCGCGCGTCGAGGATCACGAATACGACGTCGATCACGGCGTGCTCGATGGCGTGTGGACATGGTTTATCCGCACCAACCGCGACGGCATCAACTACGCCCTGTATCAGGCCCCGGACACTGGCATCACGCCGACAGAAGCCGATTGGCTGAACCTGATCCCGCACAGCGACACGGTGATGCTCGATGGCGTCAGCCTGAACACCGAGGCCATGACCCTGAGTCTGCGCGAAGGCGGCCTGCCAGTCATCGAAGTTCACCCACACGGTCTGGCGTCTTATCGCGTGCAATTGCCGGACGCGGCCTACAGCCTCTACGTGCAAAACAGCCTGGAGTTTGAAAGCGATCGCATTCGTCTGCGCTATGAGGCGCTGAATCGCCCGGCCCAAGTGCGCCAACTGATGCTGGCCAGCGGCGAACAGACCGTGCTGAAAGAGACCCCGGTACTCGGCCCGTTCGACGCCGACGCTTACGTCAGCCAGCGCCTTTGGGCCACCGCGCCGGACGGCACGCAGGTGCCGATCAGCCTGGTGATGAAGCGCGAAATGGTTGGTAAAGCGGTGCCGCTGTATCTCTATGGCTATGGCGCTTACGGTTCGAGCCTTGATCCGTGGTTCTCTCACGCCCGCCTGAGCCTTTTGGATCGTGGCATGGCCTTCGCCATTGCTCACGTGCGCGGCGGCGGCGAGTTGGGCGAAGCCTGGTATCGCGCCGGCAAGCAGGAACACAAGCACAACACCTTCAGCGACTTCATCGCCTGCGCCGAGTTCTTGATCTTCAACGGCATCACCACACCTGAAAAGCTGGCAATCAGCGGCGGCAGCGCGGGTGGTTTGCTCATCGGTGCAGTGCTCAACCAGCGTCCGGATCTGTTCGGCGTGGCGATTGCCGAAGTGCCGTTCGTCGATGTGCTCAACACCATGCTCGACCCGGATCTGCCATTGACCGTTACCGAATACGACGAGTGGGGCAATCCTGAAGAACCGGACGTCTATGAGCGAATCAAGGCCTACGCGCCTTACGAAAATGTCACAGCGCAGGCTTATCCCGCGACGCTGGTGATCGCCGGTTACAACGACAGCCGCGTGCAGTACTGGGAAGCGGCGAAGTGGGTGGCGAAATTACGTGCGACAAAAACCGACGACAATCTGCTGCTGCTCAAGACCGAACTGGGCGCCGGGCATGGCGGGATGAGCGGGCGCTATCAGGGATTACGTGACGTAGCCCTCGAATATGCATTTGTGTTCAAGGTTTTGGGCCTGGCCTGAGGAACTCCGCCGGTCACTTGGGTCTTAACTCAAGACTCCGGTGGTCGATAACACACAAAACCCTGTGGGAGCGAGCCTGCTCGCGAATGCGACCTGTCATCCACATCGTCGGTGACTGACACTACGCTTTCGCGAGCAGGCTCGCTCCCACTGGGGCAATGTACAGCCTTGAAAATGTGAAAACAAAAAGACCGCAACGACATGTCCGAACCCACCTTACTGAACAACGAAATCCGCGACTGGCTGATGGACTGTGGCCTGTTCGATCAATTGCAACTGGCCGACTTCGCCGCGGCCTCGGGCTACTTCAGCATCAGCACCGTGGCTGAAGGCGAAGCGATTTTCCGCGAAGGCGATGCCGGCAGCTTCATGTGCATCCTCCACAGTGGCCAGGTCGCGGTACAGAAAACCGGGCCCGACGGCCAGGTGATCACAATGGCGACGCTGCGCAGCGGTCGGGCCTTCGGAGAAATGGCCGTGCTCGACGGTGAACGGCGTTCGGCCACGTGCATTGCCGCGAGCCATTGCCAGTTGCTCAATCTAGGCAAGGACTCGCTGGAGAAAATGCTCAACGACGCGCCAAAAATCGCCGCCAAGATCATCCGCGCCCTCGCTGTCTCCCTGTCCAGACGCCTGCGCATGGCCGACGGCCAACTGGCAGCGCAACAGGTTTAACCGCCCGGGGATTTGGCCTTGGTACCGCTCGGTTCAATACCCGGCACCGGCTGATCCTTGATTGGCGGGCTGGGCATTTCGATCGGCACCAGCGGCGGACTGCCACTGCCAGCGCCAGACTTGGGGATGTTGATCGGCGTGATCTGCGGATACGGCGTGGGGGTTGCGGTGCCGGGCGAGCCTGGCTGTGGCGCCGGACTCACCGGAATGGTCTGCTGCGCCTGCACTGCAGTAATCGAGAGCGCGGCCAGGGCAATGACCGTTAGAATGGTGCGCTTCATCAAGGGCTCCGTTGGCCTTAGTCTGTGCTCAGGCTACTCCCAACGCGCCTGCTTGCCTTCCCCCTTGTAGAGATTTCCATGAAACGTTTCGTTCTGCTCGACACCACCCCGATCCCTGAAAGCGGCGGTGCCCTGTGCCTGTTCGAGTATGGCGAGGACTTCGTCATCAAGATCCAGGGCGGCGACGGAGGGCAGTTGATGAACACACGCATGCACGGTTCCGAAGATGCGCTGGCCGAGATTCCCTGCCGCAAGGTCGCTGGCCGGCCGGATTCGCGGGTGTTGATCGGCGGCCTGGGCATGGGCTTCACCCTCGCTTCGGCGCTCAAGCATCTGGGCAAAAGCGCTGAAGTGGTGGTCGCCGAACTGGTGCCGGGCGTGGTCGAGTGGAACCGTGGCCCGCTCGGTGAAAAGTCCGGTCGGCCGCTGCTTGATCCGCGCACGGTGATCCGTCAGGACGACGTGGCTAACGTGCTGCAAAGCGAGCCAAACGGCTTCGACGCGATCATGCTCGACGTCGATAACGGCCCCGAAGGCCTGACCCAGAAGGCCAACAGCTGGCTGTACTCCGCCGCTGGTCTGAATGCCTGCGCCAAAGCCCTGCGCCCGAAGGGTGTGCTGGCGGTTTGGTCGGCCAGCGCCGACCGGCTGTTTTCCGACAAATTGAAGAAGGCCGGCTTCAAGGCGGAAGAAGTCCAGGTGTTCGCCCACGGCAACAAGGGCACGCGCCACACGATCTGGATTGCCGAGAAGCTCAAGGGCTGAGCTAAACTCTGCACATAACCGTCATTAGTCTTCTACAAAGGTGAACCCATGAGTTCGTCCACCCCAACCAACACGTCGAAGCTGGATCGCATCCTCGCCGACAACCAGCGCGACAAGGAAATGGGCTACCGCGACAAGGCCCTGAAGATGTACCCGCACGTCTGTGGCCGCTGCACCCGTGAGTTTTCCGGCAAGCGCCTGAGCGAACTGACCGTGCATCACCGCGACCACAACCACGACAACAATCCGCAGGATGGCTCGAACTGGGAGTTGCTGTGCCTGTATTGCCACGACAACGAACACTCGCGCTACACCGACCAGCAATACTTCAGCGAAGGCTCGCTGAGCACGCCGAAGATTGCCAAGGCCACGCATAACCCGTTTGCCGCCCTGGCCGGGTTGATGAAGAAAGAAGACTGAATATTTTCAGTGCCTGACCCGGCCCTTTCGCGACCAAGCCCGCTCCCACCGTTGGAATGCGTTCACCTGTGGGAGCGGGCTTGCTCGCGAAAGCGGTCGATCAGACACCGGTAATCCGTGATCTGACTACAACTGCCCAATCCCCGTATAATCGCGCTCTTTTTCCCGAAGGCACCCCGCTCGTGGCAGACAAACGTTACAGCTGCATTGGTTTGTACAACCCCAAATCACCGGAGAACGTCGGTTCGGTGATGCGCGCCGCCGGCTGTTACGGCGTGGCGTCGGTGTTCTACACCGGCAAGCGTTATGAACGAGCCGCCGACTTCGTCACCGACACCAAGCGCGTGCACTACGACATCCCGCTGATCGGCATCGACGATCTGAAAAAAATCCTCCCGCTCAACTGCGTACCGGTTGCCGTGGAACTGGTCGACGGCGCCCGCCCGCTGCCGGAATACACCCACCCGGATCGCGCTTTGTACATCTTCGGCCCCGAAGACGGCTCGCTCGATAAAGAGATCCGCGACTGGTGCGAAGACGTCGTGTACATCCCGACCACCGGTTGTATGAACCTCGCCGCCACGGTCAACGTCGTGCTCTACGACCGCATGGCCAAGGGCCTGAACACCCGCTCCGGGCCGAAATTCCGCTGAAGCGTCGCACATCCGATGGAACAAGCTGACCGCTCCGGCAGTCAGCTTGTGTATCCATTACTCATTGCCTGGAGAAAGATCATGACCGAGCTCAAACGCGTCGAGCGTATCGAATCCACCCCGTTTCAGTCCCCAACCGATCAGAACGTACAGGGCTGGGAGCGTATCGGCTCGCTGGCCGGCGGCGTGATCATGGTCGGCAAGGGCTTGCGCCGTGGCGGGGTGTTCGGTTTGATTCAGGTGGCGATTGGCGGTGTGGCCATGGCTCGCGGGATTACCGGGCACAGTTCGGTGAAAAGCCTGTTCGAGAAAAGCCGTCAGGACATGAATAACGTGCGGGCCAAGATTGAGCGCGCTGGCGAAGAACTGAGCAAGCTCAAAGCCAATGCCGAGGCGGCGACGAGCACGGCGACGGTGACCGGCAATGATTCGGTGAAATCGCCGAAAGCCGGGGTTTGATCCTGAATTTGTTGTGAGGTCTGTGGCCTCTTCGCGAGCAGGCTCGCTCCCACATTTGATCTGTGTCGAACACAAAACCAGTGTGGGAGCGAGCCTGCTCGCGAATGGGGATGTTACTGAAGCAACGCGCTATCAAGCACTTTGGAGGACTCGCCCAGAACACTCTCGGCCAGTTGCACAAACGCCTTGGTACTCACCGTCCCCAGATGCATCGCCCCACGCAACACGTCATCCAGCGAGCGCTTGTTGTGGGTCTTCAAGCGGATCTCGCCATCCAGCTCCTGCAACATCGCCACCGCTCTTGAGACCTGTGCCGGGCTGATCTGCCCGCCGCGCAGCGTCGTGACCTTTGCGCCATCCTTGGCCAGTTTCGCCTGCAAAGCCTGATAACGCTCATCACTCATGCCGCCCGCCCGGCGCACCAGCTCGATCGCGTAATACTCGGCAAACCCTTCGCTGATCCAGTCGCTGCGCTGCTCGTCATTGATCCGCCCGAACACCTGCGCCAACTCGCGCACCAGCGCACTGCTGCCGCTTTCGCTGACCAACGGCAACCGCGTGTTGAGGTAGATCGATTCGTGCGCACCCACACTGCCGCGCCACATCGGATCGTTGGCGCCGACGATCAACAGTTTCGTCGGATGGCGTGGATACAACGCCTGCACTTGCGGCCAGACAAACGTCAGCAAGGTCAGTACGTCCATGCGGCGCATGCCCTGCCCTTGCGGCGAGGCCACGGTGACTTCGGTTTCGCCCAGACGCGTGCGACGGCTGCCCAAGTGCCCGGCGAGCATCCATCCGGTCGGGCGGTCGAACAGGCGCGTGGGGTTGTCGATGCGGAATTTGTTTTTGCCGATGCGCGGCCAGGCGGTTTCGATGCTTTTCCAGCCGTCGGGCAATTCGAATTGCAGACGCGAGACCAGTTCGGTGCCGTCCTGCTGATCGAGTTTGGCCGCTGGCACCAGATCATCACCGCGCAGCAGCGCCCAGCTCGGCGTCATGCGGGTGTCGAAGCTGCCGTTCTTGCGGCCGTGGCTGATGCGCACGCGATAGGTCAGGCTGGACGGGTTGTTGGCCGGACGCCAGACGCCGCGTGTCTGCTTGCCCGGTGTCAGCAGCCATTGGCCGTCGGTCTTGAAGTCGCTGTAGTGACTGCCGTCGCCGAGGTCGAAATCGAGACTGCGCACCGCCTCGCCTTTGGCCAGGGTCAGGCGCACTTCGGCCTGATCGCTCTGCGGCAACAGGCGCACGTGATAATCCAGATCGACTTTCTTCGCCGCCCACACCGGCGCACTCAGCACCAGCAGCCCGGCAATCACCACCCGCCGCAATCCCACAGCCATACACACTCCTTGTTGAAACATGAATCTGTGGGCGTTTAACCCGCCCGGAAAATCAGGTGATCTTCCCAGTCATCCTCCGCCACGCTGCCCTCGGCGAGCATGCGTCCGGACTGGGAAATACGCTCGTGGTGCACCGCATCGCGGTCGCCGCACACCAAGTGGTGCCAAAGCGGCAGATCCTTGCCCTCGCTGACGAGTCGATAACCGCAGGTCGGCGGCAGCCATTTGAATTCTTCGGCCTGACCTGGAGTGAGCTGGATACAGTCCGGGACAAACTTGATGCGATTCGGGTAATCGCTGCACTGGCAGGTTTTCAGATCCAGCAGTTTGCAGGCGATGCGCGTGTAATAGACGCTGTTGTCTTCTTCATCTTCGAGTTTTTGCAGGCAGCACAGACCGCAGCCGTCGCACAGCGATTCCCACTCCTCGTGATCCAGTTGATCGAGGGTTTTGCGTTTCCAGAACGGTTCGACTTTGGCGGCCATGGCTCAAGCATCAACATCAGGTGGTGAAAAGGCCGCCAGTCTAGTGCCCAAGGCCTTGCGGGCCAAGCGCTGGCGACTGCCGGTAAATCGTGCTTGTCAGCCGAATCGCCGCCCAGTAGGGTTTTGCCACGAATTCATGACTCAAACACAGCAAGGAATCTTCGATGAGTGCCAACCCTCGCGTTGCCGATTACGCCATCCACCCACAGTTCACCGATCGCTGGTCGCCGCGCGCCTTCACCGGCGAAGCGATCCCGGAAGAAACCCTGCTGAGCTTCTTCGAAGCCGCGCGCTGGGCACCATCGGCCTACAACTCGCAGCCGTGGCGTTTTCTCTACGCGCGTCGCGATACGCCGAACTGGGAGCGTTATCTGGGCCTGCTCAACGAGTTCAACCGCAGCTGGGCGCAGCACGCTTCGGCACTGGTGATCGTGATGTCGAAAACCACCTTCGCCGTGCCGGGTGCCACTGAAGAAACCCCGGCGTTGTGGAGCACGTTCGACACCGGTTCGGCATGGGGCCATCTGGCACTGCAAGCAAGCATCAGCGGCTGGCACACCCACGGCATGGCCGGCTTCGATCAGGAGCTGACGCGCAAGGAGCTGAATATTCCTGAGGGTTATGCGCTGCATGCGGCGGTGGCCGTTGGCAAACTCGGAGACAAGGCAACGCTGGCTGAATACCTGCAAGCCCGTGAAGAGCCGAGCCCGCGTCGTCCGCTGAGCGAACTGGCGGCTGAAGGCGATTTCACCCTATAGAAGCCTGCACAAAAACAAAGTGGGAGCGAGCCTGCTCGCGAAAGCGGTGTGTCAGACAACAATGATGTTGGCTGACACACTCTCTTCGCGAGCAGGCTCGCTCCCACCTTTTGACCGGGGAACACTCAATAACCGCGGTTGAAATCCACTTCCCCGCGCAACGCCTCGCCCGCCTGATACGCCTTCAGGTTGTCGACAAACAACTGCACCATCAACGCTGGTGAAGTCGGCGCCGAGCTGTGCCCGGTCAGCAGCAAGCCCCACGCCGTCCAGAACGGATGACGCTGCGGCAACGGTTCCTGACGGCAGACGTCGATCACCGCACCCGCCAGATGCCCTTCCTTCAGGGCGTCCACCAGATCCGCATCAACTACCGCCACGCCGCGCCCGACGTTGATGAACAACCCGGTCGGCTTGAATTGCTTGAACAACGCCGCATCATAAATATCGTGGGTCTGCGCCGTGTTCGGCAGCAGATTGACCACGTAATCCACCTCGCCCACCAGCCGTGGCAGATCGGCCATCGAACCGACTTCGACAAACGGTGCCTGCTCGCGGGCGCTGCTGGCAATGCCGTACAACTCGACGCCGAACGGCAGTAGAAACTGCGCCACGCTCTGACCGATGTCACCGGTGCCGACGATCAATACTTTGCGTCCGACCAGACTCTGCCCGGTGCGGTTGTCCCACTTGCGCTCAACCTGGCTGACCAGTCGCGCCAGCACTTCGCGTTCGTGCCCAAGCATGTAAGTCAGCACGTATTCAGCCATCACCTGGCCGAAAATTCCCACCGCGCGGGTCAAGCGGTAATCCCGGCACAAGCCGCCGGCAAGCAACGGCGTGATGCCGGCCCAGGTCGATTGCAGCCATTGCGGTTGATGGCCCTGACGCAACAGGGTCGCCAGCAGATCAGGCTGACCCAGCCATACGGGGCAATCGGCGGCCTGACGAGCCAGCTCAGCGGAGTCGCCGCTGGTCAGCACGTCGAGTTCGGGCGCTGCCTGTTGCAGCAGCCGGGCGTATATCGCGTGGTCGTGTTCAGCAATCAGAACGCGCATCTTCAAACCTTTCGCAAACCGTGCAGACAGCCGCCGGATTGAGGGCGGCCATCGCGGTAAAAACAGTTCCAGGGTTAGCAGAGGCCCAGAACAGGGCCTCGTCGATCAGACCGGGTCGTTGCGTCGCAGCAACTCTTCGGGCAAGTGCTCGATGTACTCGTCCTCGGCCGGTGGCATTTGCAGGTGATAGCCCTGCTTGTCGAGGTTTTCCAGAACCACGACGATGTCCTCGCTGGCCAGTTTGCGCTCCGGCGAAAGCACCAGATCGAACGAGTGTTTCGGTTTGCCGAAGGCCAGCATCAGTGCTTCCGGCACGCGCTCGAGGGCATCACTTTTAAGCACGTAAAGGTACATGCCGCTACGTTTCGAGCTTTGGTAAATGGAGCAAATACGTTTCAAGGCTGTTCTCCGGCGGTGGCCAGGCTGTCGAGCAGCTTCTGACCCATGAGTTCGCGGCGCCAGCCACGCAGCGACTCAGGCAATTGGTAAGGGCCCTCGGGGAAGCCGCTTTTGACCAGCGCCTCGAGGGTTTTCTTGCGCAGCATCAGCTCTGGCGCGATGTCCAGACGCTCGGCCTCGGCCTGACCCAGGGCGCGCAGTTGTTTGATCAATGCAGCCGCTTCGATCGGCAACGGCTCCGGCACAGCGGGCGGCCATTGGTCAGGCCCCACACTGCCAGAGCGCTTGATCAGATCAAGCAGAAATTCGCCGTCCTGACGCACGGTACGCGGGTGCATGTCTTCGATCTTGCCCAGCGCACTGAGGGAGTCCGGTTGCGTGCGGGCCAGCGGCCACAGCGAATGCTCACGGACAATGCGGTTGCGTGGCAGGTCACGGGCACGGGCCTCGCGTTCGCGCCAGGCGCACAGCTCACGCAGCACGGCCAGTTGTGCACGGGACAGTTTCCACGCCAGTTTGGCCTCGCGATAGACCTCATACGGATCGGTTTCCCGACGCAGATTGGCGACCAGTTCGGCGCCGTCCTCCAGCACCCAGGCGAATTTTTCGTCAGACAGTTTCGGCCGAAGCTGTACGAAAACCTCCGCCAGATGCACAGCATCTTCGGCGGCGTAGCTGATTTGCGTGTCGGACAACGGGCGCTGCAACCAGTCGGAACGAGTCTCGCCCTTCGGCAGTTCGATGCCGAGCACGGCCTGCACCAACCGCGAGTACCCCATCGAGAAACCGAGGTTCAGATAAGCGGCGCCCAGTTGGGTGTCGAACATCGGTGCCGGCAGGCTGCCGGTCAGGCGCAACAGGACTTCGAGGTCTTCGCTGCAGGCATGCAGGACTTTGAGCACCGCCGGGTTTTCCAGCAATGCCGCCAGCGGTTGCCAGGCGTTGATGGTCAGCGGATCGATCAGGTAGGCGCGTTTGCCGTCGCCGATCTGCAGCAGACCGGCAATGGGATAGAAGGTGTCGACCCGCATGAATTCGGTGTCGAGGGCCACGAAAGGCAGCTGCTGCCACTCGGCGCAAAATTGCGCGAGGCTTTCGTTGTCGCGAATCCAGTGAATATCGATGGCCACACGGCTCTCCCTTGAAGAATGGCGCGCAGTATATATCGCTACTGGCGATTTACGCGCCTGCGAAGGGCAAGAGCTGTAACGAAATGTCCTGCCAAAGAGCAAGAATAGTCTGACAGAGGAAACAGACAGGCCCGTAACGTAGAGCTGCCGCAGGCTGCGATCTTTTGATCTTGTTTTTGAAGATCAAAAGATCGCAGCCTGCGGCAGCTCCTACAGAGGTGACCGGTGAAAACCCGCTCAGTCCTTGGCCAGCACGCCGTCGATCACCGCACCCCGGCAACCGGCGAACATATCCAGCCCCGGCTGATACACCTTGCTGCGCACCTCCAGCAGGCCAAGCATCGAGTGGAACAGGTTGTCCTGGCTCAGCGGTTTGTCGCGGCTCATTTGCAGGCAATGAGTGTCGACCGAATAGGCTTTCTGATAGTTGTCGGAGAACCACGCCAGCATCGCCACATGTTTCTGTTGCTCCGGCGCCAGCAGGTAAGGCGTGCCGTGCAGGAACAGGTTGTACTCGCCCAACGACTCGCCGTGGTCCGACAGATACAGCATGGCGGTATCGACTTTGTCCTGGTTGGCACGCAAGACATCGATCAGGCTCGACAGCACATGGTCGGTGTAGACCAGCGTGTTGTCGTAACCGTTGACGATACTTTCGCGGCTGCAATTGTTCAGCGCGTTACTTTCACAGACGGGCGTGAAGTGCTCATATTCCTTTGGATAACGCTTGAAGTACTCCGGGCCGTGACTGCCCATCTGATGCAGGACCAACACGGTGTCCTTATCCAGATGATCAATAAAGCTCTGCAGACCTTGCAGGAGGATTTCATCGCGGCATTCACTATTGGCGCACAGCGTCGGGTCTTTCAAATTGCTGACATCCTGCAAGGTGACACGATCACAAGTGCCCTTGCAGCCGGACTGGTTATCGCGCCAGATCACGTCGATACCGGCACGCTTGAGCACATCGAGCAGGCCTTCTTCGTTCTTCGCTTTACTGGCGTCGTAATCCTTGCGGCCCATGTTGGAGAACATGCACGGCACCGAGACGGCGGTTTCAGTGCCGCAGGAATGCACGTCGGTGAAGGCGATCAGCCCCGCTTCCTTGTCCAGTTCCGGCGTGGTGTCACGGTTATAACCGAGAATGCCGAAGTTCTCGGCACGCGCACTTTCACCCACCACCAGTACGGTCAGGGATTTACGCGGCTGAATGTTCACACTCGGGTTGCGTTGCGCGTCCTCGCCGACCTTGATGAACGGCTGGCGAGCCGAGACGACCTGCTCACGCAAGTAACCGGCCGACGCACCAATGTAGTTGCTCGGCACCAGCATCAAACGCAGTTCATGATGATTGCGAAACAGCGACGACAAGCCCTGATAGTTCGCCAGCGCCACACCACCGATAACCGCAACCGACGCCACACTGACAATAACTTTGCTGAACAACTCGCGATGCCAGCGGCGATAGTTTACCGGAACTTTCCACAACAACCAGGACGGTATAACGCCGAGCAGGAATATATAAGAAAACAACTTCAGAGACAGCAGATCACGCACTTCCGTGACATTGGTTTCGGCAAAGTTGCGCAACATGCCCGCGTCAATCATCACGCCATATTGGCTCATGAAATAAGCCACACCGGCGCTGATCAGAAACATCAGCGTCAGCACCGGTTTAAGCAGCGAACGGAAGGCCAAACACGTCAGCACAATGTTGAACGCCGCGAAGATCATCACCCCGAAAGCCACGCGCATGGCGATGCCTTTGCCGTCCCCGGCGGTGATCTCGAACAGGTGCTGCCAGAGCACAAAATTGAAACCCAGCAAAAGAAAGGCGCTGGCGATCAACGTCACCCATTCCGGGCGCACGGCTTTTAACTTGAACATAGAGGTGGGCAATTCCTGAATAGAAAAGCCTTGGCCAACTGTGAAAAGTTCATTAACCAAGTCATGACAAACTTTAGGCAGGTAACCATCAATTTTTTGTGAAAAAGACGCCAACGATTAGTTGGCATTGGGTGATAAGTTAAAACTGGCGACGTATTTGAGAATGATTCAGCTCTGGTTCAGCGAACAATACGTGCCCCCTGTAGGAGCTGCCGCAGGCTGCGATCTTTTGATCTTGTTTTTAAAGAATCAAAAGATCGCAGCCTGCGGCAGCTCCTTGGAAATCGGGGGTATTTGATTTTTCGGTGGCGCCATGGACTTTCTGGTTTGCCCCTCGGACGGGATCGCGCGCCTAATCCTCGGTCCCGGTATCCAAGGTTTGAAGATGGAAAACGTCCGCACCACTGCCCGCCCCGCCCTCTGGCTAATGCTCGCTATCATTCTGGTCGCGCTGAATCTGCGACCGTCGATGGCGGCCATCGGCCCCCTGCTTTCGACGATTCGCGGCGACATCCCGTTGAGCTTCAGCCTCGCGTCGTTGCTGACCATGTTGCCGGTGATGGCCATGGGGCTGGCGATGTTTTTCGGCATTGGCATCAGCCAGCGACTGGGTGAACGGCGCACGGTGCTGCTATCGCTGTTGATAATTGGTCTGGCGACCCTGTCGCGGCTGTTCGTCGATTCGGCGGCGCAATTGATCGCCAGCGCCGTGCTGGCAGGTATCGGCATCGCGTTGATTCAGGCCTTGATGCCGGCGCTGATCAAATCGCGCTTCCCCGACAACGTCGCGCTGTGCATGGGTTTATACGTAACCTCGATCATGGGTGGTGCAGCGATTGCGGCCTCCTTCGCCCCGCTGGTGATGGGACAAACCGGTAGCTGGCGCCTCGGTTTGGCCATCTGGGCAGCGCTGGCGCTGCTGGCGTTGGTGTTCTGGTGGTTGCAACGCAGGCAATCGCCGACCGTCGCGACCGGTGTGGCGAAGAAACAAGCGTTTTTCAGCAATCCCCGCGCCTGGTTACTCGCGACCTTCTTCGGCTTGGGCACGGCGTCCTACACCTGTGTGCTCGCCTGGCTGGCGCCGTACTACGTCGAAAAAGGCTGGAGCGAACAAAATGCCGGCCTGGTGTTGGGTTTTCTGACGGCCATGGAGGTGATTTCCGGCCTGGTGGTTCCGGCCATCGCCAATCGCAGCCATGACCGGCGCGCATTGCTGGCGACGCTGCTGATGCTGATCATTGCCGGTTTCTGCGGACTGATCCTCAGCCCGCAACACCTCAGCCTGCTCTGGCCGTGCCTGTTGGGCTTGGGCATTGGCGGATTGTTTCCGATGAGCCTGATCGTTTCGCTCGATCACCTCGACAACCCGCAGCGCGCCGGTGGACTAACCGCCTTCGTACAGGGCGTTGGTTATTTGATTGCCGGTCTATCGCCGCTGCTGGCCGGGATGGTTCGCGATCAACTGGGCAGCTTTGAATGGGCCTGGTGGTCGCTGACGGCAGTGATGGTGGGCATGCTGCTCATGGTGCAGCGCTTCGATCCGCGGCAATACGCGCGGCATATCCAGTAATTGCTGACGCGCTTGGGCTAGAGGCCTCTGGCCAGCTTTTCGCAGATTACCGAGGGACGTCGTATTCCTAAAACTTTCTGTCCCACAACTGACCGTGAAATATCCTACAAGACTTTCTCCTAGCACCATCGTTCCGTTAGGATCGTTCGCACACGTTTGCGCGGATTCAGCGCAAGGAGCACAGCGAGACGGAACGGATGCTGAACAGTAACTTGCTTCGAAAGCTCGACATGCAGGATCTCATGGTGTTTATCGCCGTTTATGAGCAAAGCAGCGTCACCGATGTCTCGGAGGCGCTGTTTGTCAGCCAGTCCACCGTCAGTTACTGCCTGAAAAAACTGCGCACCAGTTTCGAAGACGAACTGTTCATCAACACACGCACCGGCATGCGTCCGACCTACAAGGCCAGCAGCATGTATGGCCATGTGCAGAAGATTCTCGAAAGCATCAACCTGTGTCACGCCGGCGCCTCGGTGTTTGACCCGACTCAACAAGCGGTCACGTTCAACATCTGCGCCCCGGAGTACTTCGAGCAACTGGTCCTGCCACGTCTGCTGAAGCGCTTCGACTTCGATGACCTGCCGGTGATGGTCAACATGCACAAGTTTGAAACCGACGTGCCGGCTGAAGAACTGCGCGACGGCAGTCTTGATCTGGTGATCAGTTTCGGCCCGAATTTCCACCGTCATCACACGGATCTAAAGTCGCGCATGCTGCTGGAAGATGACCTGGTCTGCGTCTTCGATAAACGTGCCACGCCGCTAGAACCTCGCCTGAGCCTGCAAGCCTTTACCGAACGGCGGCATGTGTTCCCGACGCCCTGGACCTCGACAACCAATATGGTCGATGGCTGGTTGGCGCGACAGGCACAGAAGCGCCAGATCGTCGCGCGCTCGAACAGTTACAGCGCGGCGTTGAAGATGATCACCGGCACAGACTTCATCCTCACCCTGCCCCGGCGCATCCAGCGATTGCTGACAAACGAAGCGGTGTTCAATCACTGTGAGGCGCCGAACGGCTTGCCGGGGTTTACCCTCGACATGCAATGGAGCCAGCAGGTTGATCAAGACAGCGCCAACGTCTGGCTGCGCGAGCAGGTGATTAAAGTGTGCAGTGAGTTGGAAGCGGCCTGAGTCCTACACGCCGATAGCGGTCTTGCTGTAGGACTCTCGATCAATGTCGACAAGCTCGACGCACAGCTGCACTTCGAGGCCCTCTGGCCATTCGCACAACTCCTGCAGCACCGCCAACAGGCTCTGCGAGAGCTGCCTTTTAATTTCCGCTGAGCGACCGCTGAGCAGCGCCAGCTTCACATGGACGAAAGCCCGTTCGCTCATGGCGGTGCCGACCTTGAACGTTTCGACCTTCACCGCGCGGCTCTTGATATCGAACTCTGCCGCGAACTGACCGGACCCCACCAAGGTGTTGTTGAGCCGGATCAACGCGACGTCGGCGTTCAACTGCGGCAGGTTGGCGGTGTATTCCATATGCAGGTGTGGCATTGGGTTGCTCCAGTCAGTCGGCAGAAAGGGCGTACATATAACACAGCGCCGGCTCAGGGCGGTGTGATCGGCCGCTCGCTCATGAACGCTTCAAGCCGTGAACGCAACCAGCGCTCGGCCGGGTCGCTGTCGACGTGGGTGAGCCAGACCATCGACAGATCCAGCGTCGGCGTCTTGAATGGGAACGGCTCCTTGAACAGCAATCCGGAGGTAGCCATGGCTGCGGCGGTGTAATCCGGCAGGCTGGCGATCAGATCCGTGCCGGCCAACAGCGCCGGCAATGCGCTGTATTGCGGCACCGACAGCACGACCTGACGGGTACGCCCCAGCTCTGCCAGCCACTCATCGGCGAAACCGCTGACGTTGGCCGTGTGGGATACCAGCACGTGCGGGCGCGCGCAATATTCATCAAGGGTCAGCGGTGTCGGCGAGGCATCGGCACGCAGGATGCTCGGCTGAATGTGCCGCAGCAGTTTGCGCTTGGCATTGGCCGGCAGGCCGCGAGTCTGGCTGATGCCGACGGTGATGTCGCCGGCGGCCAGCAGGTCGGGAATCCGCCAGTAGTCAACGTGTTGCACGACAAACACCACGTTCGGCGCTTCCTGACGCAACGCGCGCAACAGGGGCGGCAACAGGCCGAACTCGACATCATCGGACAAACCGATTCGGAAGGTCATGGTGCTGACCGCCGGATCAAAATCGCGGGTCAGGCTCAATGCCACTGACAACGAATCCAGCGCAGGTTTGAGGTGGCGGAAGATATCCTCGGCCCGCGCCGTCGGCTCCATGCGATGACCGACACGAATGAACAACGGATCGTTGAGCATCGTGCGCAAGCGGTTGAGTGCAGAGCTGATGGTCGGCTGGCCGAGAAACAGCTTCTCCGCCGCCCGGGTCACGTTGCGCTCAAGCATCAAGGTTTCGAACACCACCATCAGGTTGATGTCGGCCTTGCGTAATTCGTTGCGGTTCATCCATTGCCCCCCATCCCCAAACTGGAGGGCAGTGTAGAAAGGCTATGGGGGCGGCGTCCATCAACCTTTGCAGGGTCGTGTGACGACACCCCGATCTGGCCCGCACGCTTCAGAAACATCCGCGAACGATTGGAAACAAATGTCCGATAGCCAAAAAAACCTCCTGCGCTAGGCTTGCGTCGATGCGCCACACAGGCTGTCGCACGTAAAAATCGCATGGAGCGAACTGAATGTATTTCGAGATTTACAGGCAATCCAGAGGCACCCCGAGCACCGGCAAAGGGCAATGGCGCTGGAGGCTGCGAGCGGGCAATCACGAGACCATCGCCAGTGGCGAATCGTATGTGAACAAGGCCGATTGTTTGCACGTGATCGAGTTGATCAAGGCTGTGCAGGGGGAGACACCGGTCAAGGAGATTTAGCCGCTCTGCACGACCGACGCACAAGGACGCTCATGAGCTGATCAATCGTCAGTTGGCGCCTCGCAGCCCCGAGTGAGCGTGTGCAGAACGTTGCAGATCCTGCGGAAAGGGAAAAGCCCCACAGTTTTAATGCTGTGAGGCTTTTTTTCGGATCGGTATCGAACCTGCTTGAGCGCTTTCCGGGTCGCATGCAACAGGCCAGCACGCAATGCTGGCTTCTTGCTCAATCCGCCAGCCAGGCGCTTCGCCACGCCAACAGATGTTCGTCCTTGAGCATCCAGTTATCGAGTACCACGCGGCGCAACGCTTCTCCGGCCCTGGCGCTGGCATCAGCTTCAGCGAGATGTTCGCGAATGGCGCAAATCCAGTCTTGCGCTGTGTTCCTGACCCTCGTCACAGGGAAGTCACCGCTGTAACAGAGGATGTCCGAGCAGATCACCGGGAAGCCGCAGGCACCGTATTCCAGCAAGCGCAAATTGCTTTTGCAGGTGTTGAAAAAGTTATCTTGCAGCGGCGCCAAAGCCAGGTCCAGGTTCAAACCGGCCAGCCTTTGCGGGTATTTTTCGATACTCACACCTCTGTGGTACTCATGGACATAGGGACGCAGTGCCGGTGGACACATGCCCATGAACACCCATTCCACTTCCCCTGCCAGCTCACGAACCACTTCGGCAATGACTTGCAGGTCGCCGCTGTGACTCGAACCGCCTGCCCAGCCGACTCGAGGCTTGCTGCCTTGTTGACGCTGGCCGGTCAAGCCGCTCCACCAATGGCTTGGCAGACGGTTTTCGATCACCCGGATGTCGGTACTGAAACCCTTCAGCGCATTGGCCAGCGGCTGGGTCGACACCACCAGCCGATCGCACAGCTCTGCGGCTTTCTTCACGCGCCTTGCGATGTCTTTGGGGAGCAAGTCATGGGTCAGGTTGGCGGCGGGCACGTCAAGAATGTAGTCATCCAGCTCGTAAACCTTGAAGGCCTTGGAGAATGCCTGGGTGTCCTGCATGTATTCCAGATGAGGCGTTGTGTGTTGCCCCTGGAAAATGATCGTGTCTGGTGCCATGCGCTCCAGCTCTGTCGGTTGAAGCCCCTCGTCGCTCAGCGACCCGCCGATCAGTTGCGCGGCCTTCAGGGCAGCGAAGGGCTGACGCACCCGATAATGTCCACTGCCGAAAGAATCGAGGGGGTGACACAGCACGTGCGGCAACTCACGACTGGCGAAAGGGTGCCAGTCCGTATCGGTGCGGTATTTGGAGGAGAAGCCACTCCCCTCCAGGGTCAGGTTGCGGTTGTAGGCCGGATCGTTGGCGATTTGTCCAAGCCAACGCTGGTACATCACCGACTGTTCGCCCTTGAACCGTATGCGCTTGGCTTCCTGTTTGGTCGTGTCGACATTGTTCTGGCTCACGCTGGCTTCGTGAACAAGCACCGCGTACGGCGTCCAGACAATCAAATGTCCTGCCTGGCCGACTTTCAGGCACAGATCCACGTCGTTGTAGGAAACGGCCAGCCCGACCTCGTCCATACCCCCCACTTGATGGTACAGCTCGGTGCTGATCATCAGACAGGCGGCGGTTACCGCGCTGTAGTTCTGATCAAGATGCAAGCGGTGAAGGTAGCCGTTGGACTGCATTGAATCGCCGATAAACGGGTGGTCTGCAACGCCACGCAAACCGAGTACCACGCCTGCATGCTGAACGGTCCCGTCGAGGAAAAACAGTTTGGCACCGACTACCCCCACTTCTGGCCGCTGAGCGTGATGGAGCATCGCCCCCATCCAGTCGCCATCAATGATCACGGTGTCATTGTTGAGCAGCACCAGGTATTCGCCACGGGCATGGCTGGCGGCAAAGTTATTAATCGCCGAATAGTTGAACGGGTGCGGGTAACGCAGGATGCGCACTTTGGGGTTATTCAAGTGCTCCATACCGTTGAACCAATCACGGGCCTCGTCGGTTTCGCTGTTGTTGTCGACGATGATCAGTTCGTAATTTGTATAGCGGGTTTTCTCCATGATGCTTTCGATGCAGCGAAGCAGCATCGCCAGGCAATCCTTGGTAGGAATAATGATGGACACCAACGGCTGATCGGCGTGTTGGTAGACCACACGGTTAGCCATTGGCAAAGGTCCGGCCTGCAGCTCATGAGCCACGCCCAGGCGCTGCAAGTGCGCCTCGACGATGGCCGCCGAGTTCGCGATAACCTGGGGCTCACCGAGCCATTGGGAGAAGTTGATTGCCTGATGCACCAGCACATCGGCGAGGTGCCCGACAGTGCCCAGTCCATGAGTTTCAATCAGCCGGAAAAGCAAATCATGAGGCGCCAGTTCGCTGAAGGCCGGATCGAAGCCATCAGCCGCCAGCGCGGCCTCGCGACTGAAAGCCAGTGCACGGCCGACATACGGAAGACTGCGCAACATATCCAGGTTCAAATCGGGCTTGAATACCGGGTTCTGGCAACCGCAGTCGGTCAGTGAGTCTTCATCGCTGTAGCAAGCACTGACGCCGGGATTCAGGGCGATGCCCTCGGCGAGTAAAAGCAGCGCATGGGGATCCAGTTCGTCGCCACCCCGCAGCAGGTACCACCAGTCAACCTCGATGCCTTGCAGCAGCTCGTTGAGCTGGCTTGGCCAGGATTCAGCCAGCGGTAGCCAGAGCAGATTGGCGGCCGGCGTCACCTCTACAGGTTCAGCATTGGAAAGCACCACGATGGCCGCCGCCTCGTAAAGCTGGCGGTCGATGCTTTTCAGGGTGGAGCGCAGCAACCCAATGTCACCCGTGGTGTCGGTCAACACCAGCAACACGTTCGGTTGCCCAGGCCAGCTCGCAAGTCGCGCGGGCAAACCTTCAGCCTCTGCGGCAGTCAATTGCCGGTTAGCCAGCCAGCGCTGGTAAAGGTCAATACTGCGCTGCTGTCGGCCAACATTCGCCAGAATGCCGAAAAAACGCTTCAGAACATGTGCCAGGGTGCCGTCAAGCTGGCCGCTCTCAACTTCGAAATCATTGTCCGTCAGTTGCATCCGTTCCACGGGGGCGAACACGTCGGTGCGTGCAATGAACATGGTGCCGGCAAAGAAATCCGCCTCGTTGATGCCTTGGGGGTCAATGCCCGCGCGCTCGGCCAGAGTGACAAGCGTCGTGCGGTTGCTTTCACTGAGGTGTCTGGTCACGGGCAACAGGTATTGCTGAGGCCCCAGCGTTGGAACGTGCACCGGATCGGCAAGCTGCTCCAGCGCTCGACGAAAACGTACCGGGTCCAGCAGGTCATCAAATAGTTCAAGACCCCAGCCGTTTTCCGCCCCCAAATGCAATGAACGCTTGGTGTGCAGCTTGACCAGCGTGCGGATGTTATCGGCACGCAAGAACGGCAGCATCCGCAGAAACGGCAAAACGTCCCTGCCGTGGTTGGGCACCCGATACAGCGAATAACCCAATCCACAGGCCGCCAGTTGAGCACCTACCTCATCGTCACGTCCGGCCACGCAGGTGACGTATAGATGCAGGCGCTCAGGCAGTTTAAGCAGACGGGACAAAATATCTGGCAGCACTTCGGGAAAATACGCATGGATAACCACGCCCACTGGCGGCTCGCCATCTTCGAATGCCGGCTGCTGTGCAACCAGCACTTCGCACCCCTCGACCACCAGGCCTGCGCTGTGGCCTGCATTGACGGGTTGAGTTTTAGACGTCAGGTAAGCATCTGGGGCTGAAGGTGGAATTGTCATGTTCAAACCAATTTAAATAGGGGGCGAAGATAGATCTCGCTGAAGACGCCTTTTGCGTCCGAGGCGATCGCAAGCATCCGCTTTAATGAGAGCGCTGACCTCATGGTCTGGCAGAGAATAATTGACCACAGGCGTGCTCTGGCTGCTGATCGCAGACCCACAATGACAGCACCCGGCTCTGCGAACGCGGCGTTGAATTTGTTGGCGAGCCCTGTAATCACCGTACCTCTAATGTCGGCAGAGGCGGAGTTTACTTAAAAATTGCTTAACTCCCAATGAGTCAACCGTGGGCGCGGTGCGCTTCAGTGCCTTCGCTACGGCGACGAAAAAGCAGATTCGCAGAAACGAAAAAGCCCCCGTAATCATCAATGATTACGGGGGCTTCGTCTTGTTCAATAATGGCGGAGAGATAGGGATTCGAACCCTAGGTACCGGTGAAGGTACAACGGATTTCGAATCCGTCCCATTCGGCCACTCTGGCATCTCTCCAACGGCGCGCATCATAACAACACTTTTACCGAAAGCAAACCCTCTTTCGAAATTTTCTTCGTGCTATCAGATGCTTGCGTCGATTAAAGCGGTACGCCCAGACGATTGGCAACTTCTTCGTAGGCTTCGATGACGTCACCGAGGCCCTGACGGAAGCGGTCCTTGTCCATCTTCTTCTTGGTGTCCTTGTCCCACAGACGGCAGCCGTCCGGGCTGAACTCGTCACCGAGGACGATGGAGCCATCGCTGAACACGCCGAATTCAAGCTTGAAGTCGACCAGCAGCAGGCCGGCGTCGTCGAACAGCTTGGTCAGGACTTCGTTGACCTTGAGCGACAGTTCTTTCATGCGAACCAGTTGCTCGGCGGTGCCCCAACCGAAGGCCACGACGTGGGATTCGTTGATGAACGGGTCGCCCTTGGCGTCGTCCTTCAGGAACAGCTCGAAGGTGTACGGGTTGAGCTTCATGCCCTCTTCGACGCCCAGACGTTTGACCAGGCTGCCAGCGGCATAGTTACGCACAACACACTCGACCGGAATCATGTCGAGCTTCTTCACCAGGCACTCGTTGTCGCCCAGCAGTTTGTCGAACTGGGTCGGAATGCCGGCCGCTTCGAGTTTCTGCATGATGAAGGCGTTGAACTTGTTGTTCACCATGCCTTTGCGGTCGAGCTGCTCGATGCGCTTGCCGTCGAACGCCGAGGTGTCGTTGCGAAACAGCAGGATCAAGCGGTCAGCGTCGTCGGTCTTGTAAACCGATTTGGCTTTGCCGCGGTAGAGTTCTTCACGTTTTTCCATGATGGGCTCCGCTTGCTAAGTAGGTGGGCTAGGCGATGTGGCGCCAGTCGAGCCCTGAATCTTGATCGGCCAGTTGCAGCCAGTCCGGGTCGCACCCGAGGGTGTCGACAAAACACTGCCGGGCCAGCTGCGGCATGTTGTTCTTGCTGCTCAGATGGGCAAGGACCAGGTGTTGCAGACCCTGCCAGCCCAACTCGGACACCAGGAATGCCGCCTGATGGTTGTTCAAATGTCCCAGCTCGCCGCCCACCCGCTGCTTGAGAAAGTACGGGTAATGACCACGTGCCAGCATGTCGCGACAATGGTTGGATTCGATCATCAACGCATCGAGATCCCGATAACCGTCCAGCACCCGCTCGCAGTAGGAACCCAGGTCGGTCAGCAGGCCAAAACGCCGCTGCTCGTTGTCACTGAAGACATACTGGGTCGGTTCCTGCGCATCATGGGCCACGGCAATGACCCCGATGTTCAGTGCACCGATCTGCAGTTGCTCACCGCCGGCCAGAAAGCCCGCAGGCTCGATCGGTTTGCGCATCCCGCGCAGTGTGCCGCGACTGAGGTAGACCGGTAGATTGTAGCGCCGAGACAGCAAACCCACGCCATGCACGTGGTCGGCATGTTCGTGGGTCACGAGTATCGCGCTCAGTTGCGCCGGGCTTACACCCAGGCGCAACAGGCGTTTTTCGGTTTCCCGCAGGGAAAAACCACAATCCACCAGCACATACGTATCAGCACTGGCGATCAGCGTGCCGTTCCCTTGGCTACCGCTGCCGAGAACGGCAAAACGCATGGTTGATCAGCCCAGGTTGTCCTGAATCACGCTCAACACTTTGCGCGCCACTTCAGCCGGCGCGACGGTGTTGATGTTTTTCTCGACGGTGACCTGGATGTTCTCGCCAACCTTGCTCAGGCGAACCTGATAACGCTCGGCACGGGCTTCAACTTCTTCCTTGCTCGGCGCACTGCCGAACAGGCTGCTGAAGAAACCAGGCTTGTCGTCTTTCTTTTCGGCTTTTTCGGCCAGGTTGATGTAGTACAGGCCCAGGCTGCGGTTGATGTCTTCAACGCGCCATTCGCCCTGTTCCAGCGCACGGCCTACACTCGACCAGGCGCGGTCCAGATCGGTACCGACGTTCAACACCGGGTTACCACTGCCGTCTTCGCTGAGGCTGACACGGCTTGGGGTATCGAAATCACGCGAAGCCAGCATCGACACCGAACCGCCCTTCTCGGCAATACGGCTCATGCTCGCGAGCATGTCGTCGACCAGTGCCGCGTCCAGGCCAGTGTTGACCGAACGGTTGGTGAAGGCCACGTCGGCCGTGCTGCCGGCAGGACGCTCGGCGCTGACTACGTAGATTTCACTGGTGTTGCGCTGCACGCCCGGCTCGATTCGCACGCGAACGCGGGTTTCGCTGTCGCTGGCGATACCGGCCGCGCTCAGGCGCTTGGCCATGGCGGCGGACAGTTCGTCGGAATGCTGCCAGGTGGTGGTGAACTCGCCGGTTTGCGGGCGCTGTTCATCCAGACGGAAACCGTTGTCCTGGAAGAACTGCACAGCCACTGGCCAGACTTCGGCCGGTGGATGCTGGGCCATGACCCAACGCGAATCGCCACTCTTCTGCAGCGAGTAGTCATTGGCATCGGCGATCGCCGACAGCGGTTGAGGACGTGGAACCACGTACTCGCCCTTGGCGGTGTCGTCAGCCACGTTGCGTGGGATCGGCAACAGCGGATCCAGACGCTTGGAGGTGTTGACATCCGGTGGTAGTTGCATCGGTGCAGTCTGTTGCGCTTCCAGGTAATCGCTACCACGGTCACGGAAATAACCTTCCGGGCCCCAGACCCATCCGCAGCCACTGGTGCTGGAGATAATCAAGGCAAGTGCGGAAAGTCCGGCCATTCGCTTCATGCGTTGTACTTCCTCAATTAAACCAGGACGCTGCACTGGCGCAGGGCCGTGCGAAGCGTTTCATGACAAGGTGCGCTCAGCCAGGTCAGCGGCAGGCGGATGCCTTCGTGCATCAGGCCCATTTCAACCAAAGCCCACTTCACCGGAATCGGGTTGGCTTCGATGAACAGGTCCTTGTGCAACGGCATCAGTTTTTCGTTGATCGCCCGTGCGGTGTCGGCGTCGCCCTTGAGCGCGGCCTCGCACAGATCCGCCATTTCGCGCGGAGCGACGTTGGCGGTAACAGAGATGTTGCCTTTGCCACCCAGCAGGATCAGCTCGACGGCGGTCGGATCATCGCCGGACAGCACGATGAAGTCCTTGCTCACGCCGTCGATGATCGCTTTGGCACGCTTGAGGTCGCCGGTGGCTTCCTTGATACCGATGATGTTCGGCACGGTGGACAGGCGAATCACGGTCTCGGCCTGCATGTCGCAAGACGTGCGGCCAGGAACGTTGTAGAGAATCTGCGGGATGTCGACCGATTCAGCGATGTGCTTGAAGTGCTGGTACAGGCCTTCCTGAGTCGGCTTGTTGTAGTACGGAACCACCAGCAGGCAGGCATCGGCGCCGGCTTCTTTGGCATTGCGGGTCAGTTCGACGGCTTCGCGGGTCGAGTTGGCGCCGGTGCCAGCGATAACCGGGATACGCCCGGCAACCTGTTTGACCACGGCTTTGATCACGGCGATGTGTTCTTCTACATCAAGGGTTGCCGACTCGCCGGTAGTTCCGACCGCGACAATGGCATGGGTGCCGTTCTTGAGATGGAAGTCCACGAGTTTGCTGAGGCTGTCCCAGTCAAGACGCCCTTGTGCATCCATGGGAGTGACCAGTGCCACCATACTGCCCGCAATCATGAAACCGCTCCTGCCGGAAAAAGAGAGCGGTAATGGTACTGGCGCCAAGATGCTTGCACAAGCGAAGTACTGCGCCGCCGCCATTCCCCTTGGCGTCGCTTTTCGCTACCCTTCAGACTTTGATCGGTACTGATCAGCTTGTACGCCGGGTTCCAGCCTCCCTTTTCGGCCTCCCAGCCCCCGTTCCTGCGTCGCATCGACGCGCTCCCGCTATAGTGGAGCGAGCCGCGAGCGCTTGCCGGGGCTATTTGAACGGACAGCCTGAATGGGCACAGGCACACGCCCGGCGGCCAATGCCCGTAAACCTACCGACCGCTCATCGCTTTAGGAATGCTGCATGTCCACCCCCACAGTTCGCGAACAATTCCTTGTCATCAGTGCCCTCGGCGCCAACCCCATGGAGCTGACTAACGTCCTGTGCCGCGCCAGCCATGAAAATCGCTGCGCCGTGGTTACTTCCCGCCTGACCCGCCACGGCGAGTGCAGCGCGCTGATCCTCGAGATCTCTGGCAGCTGGGACGCCCTCGCGCGTCTGGAAGGCAGCCTGTCGGGTCTCGCCAAGAAGCACGCCTTCACCGTCAATGTAGTGCGCAGCGCGCCGCTGGAAAATCGACCGCAAGCGCTGCCGTACGTGGCTTACGTCAGTTCGGCGTATCGCCCGGACATCATCAATGAGCTGTGCCAGTTCTTCATGGATCACAACGTCGAGCTGGAAAACCTGACGTGCGATACGTATCAGGCGCCACAGACCGGCGGCACCATGCTCAACGCCACCTTCACCGTGACGCTGCCGGCCGGCACCCAGATCAGTTGGCTGCGCGACCAGTTCCTGGACTTCGCTGACGCGATGAATCTGGATGCACTGATCGAGCCTTGGCGTCCACAAAACCCAATGTAAGGAAGCTTTCATGGCCGTTGTCATCGACCAACCCGTTGCGGATTTCGAAGCCCCTGCCACCAGCGGGCAAACCGTCAGCCTGTCTGCGCTGAAGGGCAAGCAAGTGGTGATCTACTTCTATCCGAAGGACAGCACCCCGGGCTGCACCACCGAAGGCCAGGGCTTTCGTGACCAGTACGCGGCGTTCAAGGCTGCCAACACGGAGATCTTCGGTATCTCGCGCGACAGCCTGAAGTCCCACGAGAACTTCAAGTGCAAGCAGGAGTTTCCGTTCGAGCTGATCAGCGACAAGGACGAAGCCGTCTGCCAGCTGTTCGACGTGATCAAGCTGAAGAAGCTGTACGGCAAGGAATACCTGGGCGTTGATCGCAGCACTTTCCTGATCGATAAGGACGGTGTGCTGCGTCACGAATGGCGCGGTGTGAAAGTGCCTGGGCATGTGGATGCGGTTCTGGCTGCGGCTCAGGAACTGCACAAGGCCTGATGTTTCTCTGGCGTCTTCACTGACGCCTTCGCGAGCAAGCCCGCTCCCACATTGGATCTGTGGCGTTCACAAATCCAATGTGTGAGCGGGCTTGCTCGCGAAGAGGCCCTCCCCCCCCCACCAAACAATCTAAATCAGCCACTAAAGCAGCGGCGCCACCACCGGCTCCTTGCGCGGCCATGCATCCAGTACCGCCTTGAACAGCGTCGCCAAGGGAATCGCGAAGAACACTCCCCAGAACCCCCACAATCCGCCAAACAACAACACCGCACAGATAATGGCTACCGGGTGCAAATTCACTGCCTCGGAAAACAGCAACGGCACCAGCACATTGCCGTCAAGCGTCTGGATGATCCCGTAGACCGCCATCAGATAGATGAACTGATCGCTCCAGCCCCACTGGAACAGCGCAATCAGCAGCACCGGCACGGTCACCACTACCGCGCCGACATAAGGCACCACCACCGACACCCCGACCAGCAACGCCAGCAGCGCGGCATAGTTGAGGCCAAGTGCGACGAAGGCGATGTAGGTCACGCCGCCGCAAATCACGATCTCGATGACCTTGCCGCGAATGTAGTTGGCGATCTGCCGGTTCATTTCCTGCGCAACCCGGGTGATCAGTGCCCGTTCACGCGGCAGATAGCCGCGCACCCACTCGCCGATCATCGCCCGATCCTTGAGGAAGAAGAACACCAGGATCGGCACCAGCACCAGATAGATCATGATGTTCACCAACAACGGCAGACTCGACAGCGAGAAGGTCAACGCCCACTGGCCAAACTTGCCGATCTCGCCCCGCGCCGCCTCGATTGCCTGCAACACCTGCTCGTCGGAGACCAGATGCGGATAGCGCTCTGGCAGGAGCAACAGCAGCGATTGCCATTTCGCAAGCATGCCCGGCAACTCATTGAACAGCGTGATCAACTGATGCCATAGCAGTGGCAACGCCACGACGATGAAGAGCATCAGCACGCCCATGAACAGCGCAAACACCAGCCCCACCGCGGCCCCTCCCGGCACGCGCAAACGTTCGAGCGTAACCACCAGCCCTTGCATCAGATACGCCAGCACCATCCCGGCCAATACGGGCGCCAGCATGCCGCCAAGGGTGAGCACGGCCGTGAAGGCAAGAAACAGCAGTACCGCCAGCACCACGGCTTCTTCATCGGAGAAGTAGCGCTGAATCCAGTCGCGTAACACTTTGAACATCAATAATCCCTAGGTCTTTTTACGCGGTGGGTTTCAGGCTTTTTTCAACCAGTAACGGTAGACGCCCGCTTCGTCTTCTTCGCGCAGCAGCGTATGCCCGGCCAATTTGGCAAAGGTGCGGAAATCGCGCTGCGAGCCAGCATCGGTGGCGATTACCTTGAGTACAGCACCGCTGGCGAGCTTGTTCAGTTCCATTTTTGCCTTGAGCAACGGCAACGGACAGTTCAGGCCACTGGCGTCGAGTTCCACGTCATGGGCTACAGCATCAGTCATTGCGTTACTCCGGGTCGGGTGGTTTGAGCTGCCTAGAATATCTGGTCGCAGGCTTGGTGTCCGGCTACAGTAAGGTCTTTGTCTTCGAAGGCTTTGTGCATGACTTTTCTGCGCCCTACCCTGCTGACGCTCGCTTGCCTGCTCGCCTCACCGGGCTTTGCCGACGATCTGCCGTCACTCGGCGACGCCAGTTCTGCCATTGTCTCGCCGCAACAGGAATACCAGCTCGGTCGCGCCTGGCTGGCCATGTTGCGCAGCCAGGTTTCACAACTCAACGATCCGCAACTCAAGGACTACGTCGAGTCCAGCGTTTACAAACTGGTGGAGACCAGCCAGGTCACTGACCGGCGCCTCGAATTCATTCTGATCAACAGCCCGCAACTCAACGCCTTCGCGGCGCCTGGCGGCGTGGTCGGGGTCAACGGTGGTCTGTTCCTCAATGCGCAGACCGAAGGCGAATACGCTTCGGTACTGGCGCACGAACTGGCTCACTTGTCGCAACGCCACTTTGCGCGCGGCGTCGAAGCATCACAGCGGATGCAGGTGCCGATGATGGCTGCCCTGCTGGCCGGGATCGTGATTGCCGCGGCCGGCGGCGGTGACGCCGGGATTGCGACGATCGCCGGTACTCAGGCGGCGGCGATTCAGTCGCAACGGACCTTCTCCCGTCAGAACGAACAAGAAGCCGACCGCATCGGCATCCTCAATCTGGAAAAAGCCGGGTACGACCCGCGCTCGATGCCAACCATGTTCGAGCGTCTGATGCGCCAGTATCGCTTCGACGCCAAGCCACCGGAGTTTCTGCTGACTCACCCGGTCACCGAATCGCGGATCGCCGACACCCGCAACCGCGCCGAACAGGCCAAATCGGGCGGCATCGAAGACACCAAGCGTTATCAACTGATTCGCGCACGCGTGCAACTGATCTACGAAGAAACTCCCGGGCTGGGCGCCAAGCGGTTCCGCGCACAACTGGACGAGAATCCGAAAAACGATGTGGCGCGCTACGGTCTGGCCATCGCCCAGATCAAGGGCGGCCAATTGAATGAAGCACGGGAAAATCTCAAGCAACTGTTGGTCACCGCGCCGAACGAGATCATCTACAACCTCGCCCAGGTTGATCTGGACATCACCAATAATCGCCTGCCCGATGCGCAGTCGCGGGTTGACCGGATGCTCACGCAATATCCCGGCAACTACCCGCTGAATCAGGTTCGGGTCGATCTTCTGCTCAAGCAGAACCGTGCCGCCGATGCCGAGAAGGCGCTGGAAAACCTGCTCAAGTCACGTCCGGATGATCCGGACGTCTGGTATCAGGTTGCCGAAACCCGCGGCCTGTCGGGCAACATCATCGGCCTGCACCAGGCGCGCGCCGAATACTTTGCCCTGGTTGGCGATTATCGTCAGGCGATCCAGCAGCTCGACTTTGCCAAGCGCAAGGCGGGCAGCAACTTCCCGCTTTCCTCACGGATCGACGCCCGTCAACGCGAGCTGATGGAGCAGGAGCGGATGGTCAAGGACATGATGGGCTGAGCCTTCTTTACGACACAAAACCTCAAACATAAAAAAACCGCCTCTTTCGAGGCGGTTTCTTTTTATTTACCAGCGGTTATTCAGCCAGCTTGAAGGTGATGAAACTCGCGCGACCTTGGCGCAGAACCCGCATCGACACCGAGCGATTCTTCGGCAGTGCCTTGGCGATCTCGGCGAACTCCTTGGAGGAACCGATGGCCTGGTTGTTCAGGTGCGTGATGACATCGCCTGGCTGCAGACCGATCAGGGCCGCAGGACCGTCCTGCACCTCCTTGATCACCACACCGCCTTTAAGGTCGTAGGTTTTCTTCTGCTCGGCGGTCAATTCGCCCACCGAAACACCAAGACGATTGCTGTTGGTTTCCGCACCGGACTTCGGCAATGCACCCAGCTCTTTGTCTTCGTCCGGGATCGCGCCAACCGTCAGCTCGACGTTTTTGCGTTTGCCTTCACGAATCACTTCCAGATTGGCTTTCGCGCCAGCCTTCAAAGCGCCGACCAAGTGTGGCAGGTCAGCAGACATGACAATCGGCTGGCCATTCATGCTGAGGATCACGTCACCCACTTGCAGACCGCCCTTGGCTGCCGGGCCGTCGTCCTGAATCTGGGCAACCAGCGCACCGGCCGGTTTCTCCAGACCGAACGACTCGGCCAGATCCTTGTTCACTTCCTGGATGACCACACCCAACCAGCCACGACTGACTTTGCCACCGTTCTTCAGTTGATTGGAAACATCCATTGCCACATCGATAGGAATCGCGAACGACACACCCATGAAGCCACCGGAGCGGGTGTAGATCTGCGAGTTGATCCCGACCACTTCACCGTTCAGGTTGAACAGTGGGCCACCGGAGTTACCCGGGTTGATTGGCACGTCGGTCTGGATGAACGGCACATAGTTCTCGTTCGGCAGGCTACGGCCCACGGCACTGACGATGCCTTGGGTCACAGTGTGGTCAAAGCCGAATGGCGAACCGATTGCCACCACCCATTGGCCGGCCTTCAAATCCTGGGATTTGCCGAGCTTGAGCACCGGCAGATCCTTGCCTTCGATTTTCAGCAGGGCCACGTCGGAGCGCGGGTCAGTACCGATCAGCTTGGCTTTCATTTCACTGCGATCGGCCAGACGGACGAGGATTTCGTCAGCATCGGCAATCACATGGTTGTTGGTCAGGATGTAGCCATCCGAAGAGATGATGAAGCCCGAACCCAGCGATTGCGCTTCACGCTGGCGACCACCACCCGGCGAACGCTGCTGAGGCGGCATGCCGCGTTCGAAGAACTCGCGCAGCATTGGCGGCAGGCCTTCGAGGTCAGGCATCTGCTGGTTCACTTTACGATCCGGCAGTTTCTGCGTGGTGCTGATGTTCACCACGGCAGGCGAAGCTTGTTCGACCAGTTGGGTGAAATCAGGCAGATCGGCCGCTTGGGCGGCAGGTACAGCCTGCCCAAGCAGCAGCACAGTGGCGAAGATGGAGAGATAAGATTTCAAGCTAGGTATCGACATACAGCTCCCGTTACGACGAGCAGGTTTAAGCGATATGGAACAAGGGACACCGAAAACCACAGGCGAGCCGTTTTATTCCAGGAACGACAAACAAGGCCAGAGCCGTGAGGCTCTGACCTATAAAAAACTTTCAGGTGATTTGCAAATGAAAATGCTCAGCAAACATTTCTACGTCTCGACGACGAAGTGGGTATGACTGGAATCAGCTCACTGCTTGCTGGTTGCAGTGCCATCTTTCTTTCGCATCGACAGCGCGATTCGTTCAGCGGTGCCGATCGGAATTTCACCGACCACCGTCACCATCATTTCGCCTTCCGGCGTGGTCAGGCGCCGGGATACTGCCACCGTCGGGCCAAGTTGAGTCCGGGTGTCGGTGACGGTAGCGCCATTCAAAGGTTCAAGAAAAACCGAGAAGCGGGCCAAGCCATCGTCGTACATCAGGCTGTTGACCTGAGCCTTGGTTTCCGGGTCTTTGTGCGAGGTGCTGCTGGTGAGCTCAAAGCCCGGCGGCAGCCAGTCGGAGTGCCAGTCCTGAGTCGTTTTCACGGCAGAGGCCTTGTCGCTGTCGATCGTAATCGGCTTGCAGTCGGCGTCGGCCAGCAAATCTTTATCCGAAGGCACATTGTCAGTATCAAGACTGGTGAACTGGAACCGCTCAAGTAACTGCCCCTTGTCGTTCAACAACAACGACTTCAGTGGCAGCCCGGTCTTCTTGTCCAGATGTAACTCAAACCCGTAACGATGCTGATCACGAGGCGTCAGCGAGACGATTACTGCGTCTCGTCCAGCCACGCGCGACTTGCCAATCACGGCAAGGTCATACCAGCTCTTAAGCTTTTGAGGATCGAGAGGACGAGCGGCCGTGTTGGGAGAATCTCCCAAACCGGCAATCAGGGTGCCGCTGACGCATTGAGTATGTCCATCAATGCGCACGACTTCCTGCGCCGAACCGTCGAGCTGAAGTAAACGCTCGCGGACCTGACCGTTCTGGACACGATGCCAGATACTGTGAGTAGAAAAACTACCGTTACGTTCGTAAACGAAAGTACCGTGAAAGCTTTGCTGCTGCTCGGCCTGGCCCAGACGGGTCAACCAGTCCTGGGCCTCATCGGCGTGGGCTGGAACAATGAACCAGCCACTGAGCAGAAGCGAAAGTAGAGGTATGGCGCGCATGATCCTCCTTAACGGTTTTCCAGGCTTGCTGCACGCGCATATGGCAGGGCGCTTTCAGTACCTTTGAGTGCAGCCTGCTGAGCGTGCTGACGCAGGTAACCTGGCAGACGCTGATCATGCCACCCAGGCTGACCTTGCAATACGCCGTTGGCCATCGGGCCAGTGGCTTCCGAGCTCTCACTGTAGCCTGCCAGAACAGCCGGGCCTTTGACTTGTGGTGTAGCCAAAGTTGGCTGATTGGATTGCTGCGCCAATTCGACACCAGCAATTTCGTCCTGATTGTAAAGGCGAACACCCGCCAGAACGGCAACCGTCACCGAGGCTGCAACAGCCAGACGACCAAGGTTACGCCATGGGCTACGGGATACTTTGGCCGGGGCCGTTTCGTCTTCGAGAGCAGCAGACACTGCCGCAGCGATATCCAGACGCGGAAGCAGCAGATCCTTGTGCATGGCTGCCCGAGCGATCTGGTAACGGGCCCAGGTCTCACGGGTTTCTACGTCGTCCAGTGCATTAATCACCCGACGTAATTCCAGTTCGTCCGCTTCGTTATCCATCACTGCGGACAGCGATTCCTGCAGGGCTTCACGACTCATGGCGTTCCTCTCTTGGCTGTCGCCGCTGTCTCAGTTTTCCTGCAGCAACGGCTGCAGGGCTTTATCGATGGCCTCCCGAGCGCGGAAAATCCGGGAGCGCACGGTACCCACCGGACATTGCATGACGCTCGCAATGTCCTCGTAACTCAGACCATCGAATTCACGTAAAGTTAAAGCTGTACGCAAATCCTCTGGCAGTTGCTGAATGGTTCGATGGACGGTGCCTTCAATCTCATCCCGCAGCAGTGCACGTTCTGGTGACTCGAGATCCTTGAGGCCATGATCGCCGTCGTAGAACTCTGCATCTTCAGAACTTACATCGCTATCCGGCGGCCTACGGCCACGGGAAACGAGGTAATTCTTTGCCGTGTTAATGGCAATACGGTATAGCCACGTATAAAACGCACTGTCGCCGCGAAAGTTTCCAAGTGCTCGATACGCCTTGATAAAGGCTTCTTGAGCCACGTCCTGGGCTTCATGGGTGTCGTGCACGAAACGCACGATCAACCCGAGAATTTTGTGCTGATATTTCAGCACCAGCAGATCGAAAGCTCGCTTGTCGCCACGCTGAACGCGTTCGACCAGCTGCTGATCCTCTTCCTGGGTTAGCATGAACACTCCTCGATAAGCCCGAAGGAGACTTGCACAACTAAACGACCAGACTTGCAAACATAGACTCGGGCTTTTCGCAAAAGTTCTCCCCCTCCAAGCAAGTTTCCTGCGGGCTCTGATTTGACACGCACGAAAAACGCAGCTCGGGATAAACCGGCTGCGCGAATAATCTTGTCATCGGTTTCGCCGACAGGAACCCAACCGCAGATTCCGCACTGAAGCCGACACTGTCCCTTGTTTCTGGCACCGACTATTGATCTTGGGCCTTTGGCAAAAGTTCCAATTATTTATAGCCGTATCCACCCGACATTGGGCAACCCTGGGGTGAAAAAACCTGTTTCAGTGCCGATACAGTCGCCTTTTCCCAGAACCCTGGAAAAAAACTTCCGACGAAGCACCCGGTTTTTTCCGTCACGGTAGTTTCACAATGCCATCTGGGCCCGGCTATTGTGCCGCCCCACCCCTCTATATACTAGTGGGCTGTGTGGCTGTCTTGACTCGCCGAACCAGCTGTCTTGCGCCAACCCCGATCCGGGTCGCTTTGAGCGGAATCCTGAAATGAGCCAACAGTTCCAACACGATGTTCTGGTCATTGGCAGCGGTGCTGCCGGTTTGAGTCTTGCGCTGACCCTGCCGGGTCATTTGCGCATTGCCGTATTGAGCAAGGGCGATCTCGCCAACGGTTCGACGTTCTGGGCTCAGGGTGGTGTCGCTGCGGTTCTGGACGACACCGATACTGTCGAATCCCACGTCGATGACACCTTGAACGCGGGCGGCGGTCTGTGCCACGAAGACGCCGTACGCTTCACCGTCGAGCACAGCCGCGAAGCGATCCAATGGCTGATCGATCAAGGCGTACCGTTCACCCGCGACGAACAATCCGGCACCGAAGATGGCGGTTTCGAATTCCACCTGACCCGCGAAGGTGGCCACAGCCATCGGCGCATCATCCATGCGGCCGATGCCACCGGCGCCGCGATCTTCAAAACCTTGCTCGCCCAAGCCAAAGAACGTTCGAACATCGAGCTGCTCGAACAGCGGGTTGCCGTCGATCTGATAACCGAACGGCGCCTGGGCCTGGACGGCGAGCGCTGCCTCGGCGCCTATGTGCTGAACCGCGCCACCGGCGAAGTCGACACCTACGGCGCACGCTTTGTAATTCTGGCCTCGGGCGGCGCAGCCAAGGTCTACCTCTATACCAGCAACCCCGACGGCGCCTGCGGTGATGGCATCGCCATGGCCTGGCGCTCGGGCTGCCGGGTGGCGAATCTCGAATTCAATCAGTTCCACCCCACTTGCCTGTATCACCCGCAGGCCAAGAGCTTCCTGATCACCGAAGCCCTGCGTGGCGAAGGCGCGCACTTGAAACTGCCGAACGGCGAACGCTTCATGTATCGCTTCGACAAGCGCGCCGAACTGGCCCCGCGCGACATCGTCGCCCGGGCGATTGACCATGAAATGAAGCGTCTTGGCGTCGACTGCGTCTATCTCGACATCAGCCACAAGCCAGAAGCGTTCATTAAAACGCACTTCCCGACGGTCTATGAGCGCTGCCTCGGTTTCGGCATCGACATCACCAAACAGCCAATTCCGGTCGTACCGGCGGCGCATTACACCTGCGGCGGCGTGATGGTCGACCAAAACGGCCGCACCGATGTGCCGGGTTTATATGCCATCGGCGAAACCAGTTTCACCGGCCTGCACGGTGCCAACCGCATGGCCAGCAACTCGCTGCTGGAATGTTTCGTTTACGCACGCTCGGCCGCGGCGGACATTCTGGCGCAACTCGATGTTGTAACAGTGCCAAGCGCCCTGCCCGTCTGGGACGCCAGCCAAGTCACCGACTCCGACGAAGACGTGATCATTGCGCACAACTGGGACGAGCTTCGCCGATTCATGTGGGACTACGTCGGCATCGTGCGCACCAACAAGCGCCTGCAGCGGGCGCAACATCGCGTGCGCCTGCTCCTGGACGAGATCGACGAGTTCTACAGCAACTACAAAGTCAGCCGCGATCTGATCGAGCTGCGCAATCTCGCCCAGGTCGCTGAGCTGATGATTTGCTCAGCCATGGAGCGCAAGGAAAGTCGTGGCCTGCATTACACCCTCGACTATCCGGATCTGCTGCCCGAGGCACTCGACACTATTCTGGTGCCGCCCACCTACGTCGGCTGAACTTGAGCCGCACTCGCAGGCGTCGGTGCAAGTCCGCCGCCTGCGAGTCGTGGGGTACGCAGATCGATCTGACCCGCCATTCTCCGTGCATGCGAAAACGCAGCACCACGATCAGCGGCAGCGCCAGGCTGTCTGGTCGCAGCTGCACGGCTTGCCAGCCATCCGCCTGATTCCACAGTTGCCAGCCATCAGCATCGCGACGCAAGCCGCAAAAAGCCTGGGGATGGCTCAACAGAACCTGCCGTGGCAACACCCAAAAACCGTGCAGCAAGCAGCCGAAAGCACCGAGCAGGCTCGCCCAGAGAGGAATCGAAAGCAGAAACAACGAACCCAGCGCGAACGCCTGGGCCAACAGATACGCCGCCAGCAACTGCCGTGAGGCATGCCAGCGGCATTCGAACGTATTACTTGGGCTGGACACGATCCAGGATCATGCGAACCATGCGCTGCAGCTCGGGATCTTCAGACTCGCTGCGCTCCATGAACCAGCCGAACATGTCTTGATCCTCGCACTCCAGCAGGCGCACGTACAAATCGCGATCCACCTGATTCAGGTCTGCATAAACCTCTTTCACGAACGGCACCAGCAACACGTCAAGTTCAAGCATGCCGCGACGGCTGTGCCAAAAGAGGCGATTGAGTTCAACTTGTTCGACCATGGAGCCCTCCTCAAATTTGGCGGCAAGTATACAGCCCCGAAGCGGCTCGCACAGTCGGCTTTGGTCGGGCACCACTGATCCTTTATCAACTACCCATTTCAACAGCACCCCCTTATGATGTGCCCCAGTCTATTTACCCTGCGATGACCCATGGCCGATTCTGCTTTTTTCTGCACCCTGTCTCATGAAGGCGTTCTCGCGGTTCGCGGCGCGGATGCCGGAAAATTCCTGCAAGGCCAGCTGACCTGCAATATCAATTACCTGAGCGATACCCAGGCCAGCCTTGGCGCGCGCTGCACGCAGAAAGGCCGGATGCAGTCGAGTTTCCGCATTCTGCTGGAAGGTGACGGCGTGCTGCTGGCGATGGCCAGCGAACTGCTCGAACCGCAACTGGCGGACCTGAAAAAGTACGCGGTGTTCTCCAAATCCAAGCTGACTGACGAAAGTGCTGCCTGGATGCGCTTTGGCCTGAGGTCAGGCGATATAGCGCTTAGCAACCTCGGCCTCGATTTGCCGGCCGAAACCGACAGCATCGTGCGCAACGCAGGCCTGATCGCTATTCGCGTCTCACCGGATCGCGCCGAACTCTGGGTGCCAGCCGACCAAGCCGAAACCATCAAAGGCAAGTTGGCCGCAACCCTGCCAGAAGGTGAGCTGAATCAGTGGCTGCTCGGCCAGATCCGCGCCGGTATCGGCCAGGTCATGCCGACCACCCGCGAGCTGTTCATCCCGCAGATGCTCAACCTGCAAGCCGTCGGCGGCGTGAGTTTCAAGAAAGGCTGCTACACCGGCCAGGAAATCGTCGCGCGCATGCAATACCTGGGCAAACTCAAGCGCCGTCTGTATCGCTTGAGCCTGGACACCGGGCAATTGCCGGAACCCGGCACCCAGTTGTTTGCGCCGAGCCACAACAGTTCGATCGGCGAAGTCGTTATGGCGGCCAACGCCGGGCAAAACATTGAACTCCTGGCAGTGTTGCAGGCCGAAGCTGCCGAAGCGGGCGATCTGCATCTGGGCACCCTTGAAGGGCCCGCGCTGCATTTGCTCGATTTGCCCTACGAACTGGATCGCGACCGCGAAATCCAGCGCTGATCGTAGCCTTTGTTGCAACACCCTAGAGAGTCTAAATGAGCGAACTGGCGGATAAGGTCCAACAGGATTTGGTTGAGGCCATCAATAACGATGACCTCGTTCTGCCTACGTTGCCGGAGGTGGCCCTGCAAATTCGCAAGGCTGCAGAAGATCCGGAAATCAGCGTCAGCGACCTGAGCAAAGTGATCGGCCGAGACACCGCGCTTTCGGCACGGCTGATCAAAGTGGTCAACAGCCCCCTGCTGCGTGCGGCGCAGGAAGTCACCGACCTGCACACCGCCATCACCCGACTGGGCATCAACTACAGTAGCAACCTGGCGATCGGCCTGGTGATGGAGCAGATTTTCCACGCCAGTTCCGAGGTGGTCGAACAGAAAATGCGCGACGTCTGGCGCAAGAGCCTGGAAATCGCCGGAGCCAGCTACGCGTTGTGTCGCCGCTACACCCAGCTCAAACCTGATCAGGCGGCGCTGGGTGGACTGGTGCATCAGATCGGCGTGCTGCCGATTCTGACCTACGCCGAAGACCACTACGAACTGCTGTCGGATCCGGTCAGTCTCAACCATGTGATCGACCGTATTCATCCGCTGCTCGGCGACAAACTGTTGCGGGTCTGGGAGTTTCCGGAGCGACTGGTGGAATTGCCGGGGCGCTATCAGGACTTCAAACGCGACTCGAAAGAGATCGACTACGTCGATCTGGTGCAGGTGGCGAGCCTGTATTGCCACAAGGGCACCGATCATCCATTCGCGCGCATTGATCCGCTCAGCGTTCCGGCATTCAGGAAGCTTGGAATCGATCCGGAGAACAAGGCGATGTGCGAGGATCTGGAAGAATCGCGGACGATGTTTTACTGATCGAGAACCGCGGCGCGCCCTTCGCGAGCAGGCTCGCTCCCACATTGGAATGCATTCCCCCTGCTCGCGAAGATGCCGGCAAGAACACCGCAGAATCACCCGGCGATAAAACTGACCCGCACCTTCAACCCCGCCCGCTCACCATCATGCAAACTGATCTGCGCCAGATGCGCCCGGCAGATCTCGCCGACAATCGCCAGGCCTAACCCGGAACCGGCCACCTGCTGATTACGCCGGTAGAACCGTTCAAACACCCGATCGCGCTCTTCCAGTGGAATGCCCGGCCCGTCGTCTTCAACCTCAAGCACCGCCGGCGCCGTCACGCGCAAGATCACATTGCCGCCCGGTGGCGTGTGCGCCAGCGCGTTGTCCACCAGATTGCTCAGCAACTCATTGAGCAGCGTCGGCTCCCCGCGCAGCCACACCGGCTCGTCCGCCTCAAGCGCCAGCGCCACGCCGCGTTTGTGCGCCAGCGGCGCCATGGCCATGCCCAGTTCCCGAGCCAACTGACTCAAATCGAGTAACTGCGCACCGCCCTCGGCAATCGCCCGGGCGCCGTTTTCGACGCGGGCCAGCGATAGCAACTGATTGGCCAGATGGGTCAGGCGGTCCGTGCTTTGCGCGGATGATTCCAGGGTCGTGCGCCACATTTGCGGCTCGCTGGAGCGCAGGCCCAATTCCAGACGCGCCTTCAACGCCGCCAATGGCGTACGCAACTCATGCGCCGCATCGGCGATGAACTGCGCCTGCCGCTCGAACTGGCCGCGCAGGCGCTCGGTGAAATGGTTGAGCCCGCGCACCAGCGGCCAAAGCTCATGCTGCACTTCCACCAGCGGCAAGGGCCGCAAGTCGTCGGGCTGGCGTTCTTCCACCGCCGTGCGCAAACGCTCCAGCGGTCGCAATGCCGCGCTGACGGCGAACCAGACCAACAGCAACGCGCCAATCGCCAGCATGCCCAAACGCAACAAGGTGTCGGCGGCCAGACTGCGGGCCATGCTGACCCGGGCCTCGTCGGTTTCGGCGACGCGAATTTCCGCCATGCCGTTCATGTTCGGTTCAGTCACGGCTTTGAGCAGGCTCACCACCCGCACATTCTGGCCGTTGTAAGTGGCGTTGTAGAAACGCGCCAGCGCCGGATAGTCGTCTGTTCTAGGCGTACCGGGCGGTGGACCGGGCAGGTTTTCGTAGCCGGAAATCAGCTTCTGGTGAATGTCGTTGACCTGATAATAAATGCGCCCGGCGCTGTCGTAGGCGAACGTGTCGAGGGCCACGTAAGGCACGTCGGCGCTGAGCGTGCCGTCACGTTGCGACAGGCCGGCAGCAATTGTGCGCGCCGAGGCCAGCAAGGTGCGGTCATACGCGGTGTCCGCCGCTTCGCGGCCATTCCAGTAAGCGCTCAAGCCGCTGGCGAGCATCAGCACCACCAACAACAGCGCGAGGTTCCACAGCAACCGCCAGCGCAGGCTGCTGGGCTTATGCATCGCGGCTTTCCAGCAGATAGCCGAGGCCACGGAAGGTCACGATGGCCACCGGTTGGCCGTCGAGTTTCTTGCGCAAGCGGTGGACGTAGATCTCGATGGCGTCGGGGCTGGCTTCTTCGTCGAGGCCGAATACCTGCGCGGCCAGTTGCTCCTTGCTCATCACCCGTCCCGGCCGGGCGATCAGCGCTTCGAGCACGGCTTGCTCGCGGGACGTCAGCGTCAGCAATTCTTCGCCGAGGGTGAAACGCCGGGTGTCGAGATCATAGGCCAGCACGCCGCAGCGCTGCTGGCGCTCGCCGCCCAGCACACTGCGGCGCAACAGGGCTTTGACCCGCGCCTCCAGTTCAGTCAGTTCGAAAGGTTTGGCGAGGTAATCGTCAGCGCCAAGATTGAGGCCGTGCACCCGGTCTTTCACGTCACTGCGCGCGGTCAGCATCAGCACCGGCAGATTTTTGCCCCGCGCACGCAACCGTGCCAGCACCTCAAAACCATCCATGCGCGGCAGCCCTACATCAAGGATCGCCACGGCGTATTCCTCACTGCCGAGCGCCAGGTCGGCGGCCACGCCATCGTGCAACACATCCACGGTCAGACCGGTGCTCTTGAGCGCCTGGGCGACACTTTCGGCCAGTTGCAGATGGTCTTCGACGAGCAGGACACGCATGGGTTTTTACCTCGTTCAGGGATGGCCGGCGCCACGCTTTGCCGCGGAGTTTACAGCCGCAACCGCCGCTGTGAAGCCCGAAAACCGTGAAAGCCTGCTGAAAGGTTAGCGAAAGGTTGGGCCGTTAGAGTCGGTTTACGGACAGTTTCGACTGCCGTCGCTGCTGCCACACAGCGTTACGAAAAACGCCACGAAGCGTTTTCGACCAATAAGAACAATAAACGGAGTACACCCGCATGCCGTCCATGCAGCCTCGGGCTCTTATGCCTGTTCGCCCTTCCCGTTTCAGCCATACCGCTCTCGCCAGTGCCGCCGCCCTCGCCGGTTTTTCGCCGTTGAGTTTTGCTGACTTCATCGAAGACAGCAGCGCCACGTTCGAAACCCGCAACATGTATTTCAACCGTGACTTTCGCGATGGCACCAGTGCCCAGCAATCCAAGCGCGACGAGTGGGCCCAGGGCTTCATGCTCAATCTGCAATCGGGCTACACCGATGGCACCGTGGGGTTCGGTGTCGATGCATTGGGCATGCTTGGCGTAAAACTCGATTCGAGTCCGGATCGCACCGGCACCGGCCTGTTGCCAACCCACGACGACGGGCGCGCAGCGGATGAATATTCGAAAGTCGGCCTGACCGGCAAAGTAAAAATCTCCGCCACGGAACTGAAAATCGGCAGCCTGATTCCCGAACTGCCGATCCTCAAACCCAACGACGGACGCATCCTGCCGCAGACCTTTGAAGGCGGCCTGCTGACCTCAAGGGAAATCAAAAACCTGACTTTCACCGGCGGCCGCCTGGAGAAAGCCAAGGATCGCGACAGCACCGATTTCGAGGACATCGCCCTCAACAACAAGAACAGCCGCTTCGCCGGCACCGCTGCCGGCAAGCACTTCGATTTTGGCGGCGTGGACTACAAGTTCACCGACAAGATCACCGGCAGCTACCACTTCGCGCAACTCGACGAAGTCTACAACCAGCACTTCTTCGGCCTGGTCGCCTCGCGGCCGATGGGCCCCGGCACCTTCGCCACCGACCTGCGCTTCGCGGTCAGTGACGATCAGGGCGCGGCCCGTGGCGGCAAGATCGACAACCGCTCGCTCAACGGTCTGGTCAGCTACGCCCTGAGCGGCCACAAGTTCAGCGCCGGTTATCAGCACATGTCCGGCGACAGCGCCTTCCCGTATGTCGATGGCAGCGACCCGTATCTGGTCAACTTCGTGCAGATCAACGATTTCGCTGGCGCCGAAGAGCGCTCGTGGCAAGCACGCTACGACTTTGACTTCGCCAAACTCGGGATTCCCGGCCTGTCCTTCATGAGCCGCTACTTGAGCGGTGACAACATCAAGCTCAAGAACGGTGAAGAAGGCAAAGAGTGGGAGCGCAACACCGAGATCAAATATGTAGTACAAAGCGGCGCCTTGAAGGATGTCGCCGTGCGTTTGCGTAATGCCACTTATCGCTCCAATTACTCCGCTCGCGATGCTGATGAAGTGCGGTTGTTGGTGAGCTATAGCGTTGCCCTTTGGTGATTGATTGAAACGCCGGGCGCTGTGATCAAAAGATCAAAAGATCGCAGCCTGCGGCAGCTCCTACATGAAGCCCTTACAACAACAAGACCGTGGAGAAACCAATGAATTTGTCACTGCGTAAAGTTGCTCTAGCCGCTGGCGTCATGCTGTTTGCCGGCCAACTCATGGCCGAACCGAAACGCCCGGAATGCATCGCCCCGGCCTCCCCCGGCGGTGGTTTTGACCTGACCTGCAAACTGGCGCAGAGCGCGCTGGTCAACGAAAAACTGCTGAGCAAACCGATGCGCGTCACCTACATGCCCGGCGGTGTCGGCGCGGTGGCGTACAACGCCGTGGTTGCGCAACGGCCGGCCGACGCCGGCACGCTGGTGGCGTGGTCCAGCGGTTCGCTGCTGAACCTGGCCCAAGGCAAGTTCGGTCGTTTCGATGAGACCAACGTGCGTTGGTTGGCAGCGGTCGGCACCAGCTACGGTGCCATCGCCGTGAAAAGCGATTCGCCCTACAAGACCCTCGACGATCTCGTGCAGGCGCTGAAGAAAGATCCAGGCTCCGTGGTGATTGGTTCCGGCGGCACCGTCGGCAGTCAGGACTGGATGCAGACCGCGCTGATCGCCAAGGCTGCCGGGATCAACCCGCGTGACCTGCGTTACGTTGCCCTCGAAGGTGGCGGCGAAATTGCCACCGCGCTGCTCGGCGGGCACATTCAGGTCGGTAGCACCGACATCTCCGACTCCATGCCGCACATCCAGAGCGGTGACATGCGTCTGCTCGCGGTGTTCTCCGAGAAGCGTCTCGACGAGCCGGAAATGAAAGACATCCCGACCGCCAAGGAACAAGGCTACGACATCGTCTGGCCTGTGGTGCGTGGCTTCTACCTGGGGCCAAAAGTCAGCGACGAAGACTACGCCTGGTGGAAAGACGCGTTCGACAAACTGCTGGCCTCCGACGAGTTCGCCAAGCTGCGCGATCAGCGTGAACTGTTCCCGTTCGCCATGACCGGCGCGGAACTCGACACCTACGTGAAGAAGCAGGTCGCTGACTACAAAGTGCTGGCCAAAGAGTTCGGCCTGATCCAGTGATCGCCTCTGTCTAGCGGCTGCGTTCCCTATGACGGGGACGCGGCACAGGAGCTCCCATGCTTATTCAACGCATTTTCGCCTCGATACTGTTGCTGGCCTGTGCCGGCCTGGCCCTGATGGCGTGGCCGTATCAAGCGGCTTTTTCCTACGAACCGGTGGGCCCGCGAGCCTTTCCCCTGCTGATGCTCGGCCTGATGGGCGCGGCGCTGCTGTACATGGTGTTCCGCCCGGCCCCGATCAAACACAGTGAAGACGAGCCGCCACTGGATCGCGAAACCCTGACCAAGATCGGCATTTGCGTCGCGCTGTTGCTGGTGTTCGCCGGTCTCTTCGAACCGTTGGGTTTCATCCTCAGCAGCATCCTGATCGGTATTCCGATGGCGCGCCTGTATGGCGGTCGCTGGATGCCAAGCATCGTGGTCACCACGCTGATGGCGATCGGTCTGTACCTGCTGTTCGACCGTCTGATGGACGTTCCGCTGCCCCTCGGCCTGCTCGACGTTCTGGAGAACTGATATGGATACGCTTGGCTATTTGGGTCAGGGTTTCGGCGTCGCGCTGAGTCCCTATAACCTCGTGACCGCGCTGTGCGGCACCCTGATCGGCACCGTCGTCGGCCTGTTGCCGGGCCTTGGCCCGATCAACGGCGTGGCACTGTTGATCCCGATCGCGTTTGCCCTGGGTCTGCCACCGGAGTCGGCACTGATCCTGCTGGCAGCGGTGTATCTGGGTTGCGAATACGGCGGTCGGATCAGTTCGATTCTGCTGAACATTCCGGGCGAAGCGTCCACCGTAATGACCACCCTCGACGGCTATCCGATGGCCCGCAAAGGCTTGGCCGGTGTGGCGTTGTCGCTGTCGGCATGGAGCTCGTTCATCGGCGCATTCATCGCCACTTGTGGCATGGTGCTGTTCGCCCCGCTGCTGGCTAAATGGGCGATTGCCTTCGGCCCGGCGGAATACTTCGTGTTGATGGTGTTTGCGATTGTCTGCCTGGGCGGCATGGCCGGTGACCGACCGTTGAAGACGTTTATTGCGGCGCTAATCGGTCTGTTCCTGTCGAGCGTCGGCATCGACGCCAACAGCGGCGTGTACCGCTTCACTGGCGACAACATTCACCTGACTGACGGCATTCAATTCGTGGTGCTGGTGCTGGGTCTGTTCTCGATCAGCGAAATCCTGTTGCTGCTGGAGAAAACCCATCGCGGTCAGGAAGCGGTGAAAGCCACCGGGCGGATGATGTTCAACTTCAAGGAAGCATCGTCGGTGTTCGTGGTGAACATCCGTTGCGGCCTGCTCGGTTTCATCATGGGCGTGCTGCCGGGTGCCGGCGCGACGCTGGCCAGCGCCGTGGCCTACATGACCGAAAAACGCATCGCCGGTGCCAGTGGCAAATTCGGTGAGGGCGACGCCCGTGGTCTTGCTGCTCCGGAAACCGCCATCGGTGCTTCGGCCTGTGGCGCACTGGTGCCGATGCTGACGCTGGGCGTTCCGGGTTCGGGCACCACGGCGGTGATGATCGGCGCCTTGTCGCTGTACAACATCACCCCGGGGCCGCTGCTGTTCCAACAACAACCGGACATCGTCTGGGGCCTGATCGCCTCGTTGTTCATCGCCAACATCATGCTGGTGATCCTCAACATCCCGATGATCCGCATCTTCACCCGCATCCTCGCCGTGCCGAACTGGGCACTGGTGCCGGTGATCGCGATCATCACCGGGATTGGCGTCTACGCGGTGCACGCCACCACGTTCGACCTGTTCCTGATGGTCGGCATCGGCATCTTCGGCTACATCCTGCGCAAGCTCGACTTCCCGTTGTCGCCCGTGCTGCTGGGTTTCATCCTCGGCGGTTTGATGGAGCAGAACCTGCGTCGTGCGCTGTCGATTTCCAACGGTGCGCTGGAGATCCTCTGGTCGAGCCCGATCACCTTCGGTGTCTGGGTGCTGACGGCGATCATGCTGTTCATGCCGCTGCTGCGTATCTGGCGCAAACGCTCGGTCGCCCGTCGCGCCGTTGCCGATGTCTGATCGGTCCTTCAAAACCTGGTGGGGAACCCCGCTGGTCGGTCTGCTTGGCGGCTTTGTCGCCAGCCAGATCGGCTGGCCGCTGCCGTGGATGGTCGGCTCGTTGCTGGCGATCATCCTGGTGCGCTGCCTGACCCCGTGGCAACTCACGGAAATCCCTGGCGGGCGCAAATGCGGCCAGTGGATTGTCGGGATCGGCATCGGCCTGCACTTCACCCCGGTGGTGATGGAGCAGGTGCTGAGTCATTTCGGTTTGATCTTTTTTGGCGCACTGGTCACCAGCCTGTCGGCGGTGGTGGGCGTGTGGTTGATGCGCCGCACGGGTGAGGATCGCGCCACCGCGTTTTTCTCCAGCATGCCCGGTGGTTCCGGAGAGATGGTCAACCTCGGCGCGCGCAATGGCGCGATGCTCAGCCATGTTGCGGCGGGGCAGAGTCTGCGGGTGTTGGTGGTGGTTTTGTGTGTGCCGGGGGCGTTCAAATATCTGCTTGGCGACGGCACGCCGATTTCTCATGCCGGCAGCGTCGATTGGCGCTGGCTGGCAATTCTGTTCCCGGCGGGCGCCTTGGCCGCGTGGATCTGGGAGCGGCTGCGCCAACCCAATCCGTGGCTGTTCGGGCCGTTGCTGGTAAGTGCGGCAGTGAGCATCGGTTGGGATCTGCACATCGGTTTGCCCAATGGCGGCAGTCAGATTGGCCAGTGGCTGATCGGCAGCGGTTTGGGCTGCCACTTCAACCGACAGTTCTTCCGGCGTGCGCCGTCGTTCATGGGCCGCACACTGATCGGCACGGCGCTGACCATGTTGATAGCGACATTGGCGGCGTTGGGTTTGAGTGCGCTGACCCATCTGGATCTGCGCTCGCTGACCTTGGGCATGATGCCCGGCGGGATTGCCGAGATGAGCCTGACGGCGGAGACGCTACAACTGTCGGTGCCGCTGGTGACGGCGATGCAGGTGATGCGGCTGTTGTTTGTGCTGTTTCTGGCTGAGCCGTTGTTCAAGTACTGGAATCGTAATCCCGAGTAACAACTGACAGACCGAGTTGCCTGCTTCGCGAGCAAGCCCGCTCCCACATGGGCTCTGTGGTTGCCACACATTATGTGAACACTACACATCCTTTGTGGGAGCGGGCTTGCTCGCGAAGGGGCCAACCCGGTCAAGCCATCAAACCGGCGGCAACCGCCACTCGATCGGCGTCTCGCCATTCTGCTCAAGAAACTTGTTGGTCCGGCTGAAGTGCCCGCAACCGAGAAAGCCGCGATACGCCGACAACGGTGACGGATGCACCGATGTCAGCACCAGGTGCTTGGTCGCATCGATCAACTTCTGTTTGCTCTGCGCATGGGCGCCCCACAGCATAAACACCAGATGCGGCTGCTGTTCGCTGACCAGTTCGATGATCCGGTCAGTGAAAAACTGCCAGCCCTTGTCTTTGTGCGCATTGGCGTTGGCGCGTTCCACCGTCATGGTGGTGTTGAGCATCAAGACGCCCTGATCGGCCCAACTCTGCAAGTAACCGTGATTGGGGATGTCGATGTTCAGATCGCGTTTCAACTCTTTATAGATGTTGACCAGCGACGGCGGCGCCGGCACGCCCGGTTGCACCGAGAAGCACAAGCCATGGGCCTGGCCCGGGCCGTGATACGGGTCCTGGCCGAGGATCACCACTTTGACTTTATCCAGCGGTGTCGAATTCAGCGCATTGAAAATCAGCCGCCCCGGCGGATAGATCTCCTTGCCGGCCGCCCGCTCCTGCTGCAGAAAATTGCGCAACTCTGCCATGTAGGGCTGGTCGAATTCAGCACGCAGTGCCTCCTTCCAGCTCGGTTCGAGTTTGATACGGTCGTCAGCAGTCATGGTCATACCCGGCAAAAACAATGGGGCGAACCCTAGGAAAGCCGACCACGCTTGTCAATTGATCTGACGCAGATCCGGCACTTTCCCACACAGCGATCATACTGATCGTTCAAATTCCCGATCGAGGTCACGATGAATCTGCACTTCGAAGAACTCACCGGCACCGACGGCGCCCGCCTCGGTATCGCCAGCCTGGACGCTGAAAAATCGCTCAACGCGCTGTCCTTGCCGATGATCAATGCGCTGAGCGACAAGTTGAACGCCTGGGCCAAAGATCCCCAAATCGTCTGCGTCTTACTGCGCGGCAATGGCGCCAAAGCTTTCTGCGCCGGCGGTGAAGTGCGCAGCCTGGTGGAAGCCTGTCGCGCCCATCCCGGCGAAGTGCCGCCACTGGCCGCACAGTTTTTCGCTGCGGAATATCGCCTGGATTACAGCCTGCACACCTACCCGAAACCGTTGATCTGCTGGGGTCACGGTTACGTGCTGGGCGGCGGCATGGGACTGTTGCAAGGCGCGAGCACGCGGATCGTCACGCCGAGCAGCCGTTTGGCGATGCCGGAAATCACCATTGGCCTGTATCCGGACGTTGGCGCCAGTTGGTTCCTGTCGCGGCTGCCCGGCAAGCTCGGTTTGTTTCTGGGCCTGACTGGCGCGCACATCAACGGGCGCGATGCGATTGATCTGGATCTGGCCGACCGTTTCCTCCTCGACGAACAACAACCGGAACTGATCGAAGGCCTGCTGCAACTGAACTGGCAGGAACAGACGCCGATGCAGCTCAACAGCCTGCTCAAGGCGTTGCAGCAGGAAGCCGTGGCGCAACTGCCCGAAGCGCAGTGGTTACCGCGTCGTCAGCAGATCGACGAACTGCTCGACGTCAGCGATGTGGCTTGCGCCTGGAAAGCCATCAGTCTGCAGCGTGACAGCAGCGATCCGCTCATCGCCCGAGCGGCCAAGACGCTGAGCGAAGGTTCACCGCTGACCGCTCATCTGGTCTGGGAACAGATCATCCGCGCGCGGCACATGTCCCTCGCCGAAGTCTTTCAGATGGAATACACCCTGAGCCTCAACTGCTGCCGGCATCCGGAGTTCAGCGAAGGGGTGCGGGCGCGCTTGATCGACAAGGATCAGAAGCCGCACTGGCACTGGCCGGACGTCGGCAGTGTGCCGGATGCGGTGGTCGAGGCGCATTTTCACAAGGTTTGGGAGGGGCGGCATCCGTTGGCGGATCTGACGCAGTATTAGTCTTCTTGTAAAAAGACAGGCACAAAAAAAGCGGCGCTCAATGCGCCGCTTTTTGTTTGCGGTGAGTTACCAGCGGTTGCCACGTCCATTGTGGTCGCCGCGTCCGCTGTGGCGGTCGTAGTTGCCGCGACCGCGGTGGTCGTTGTCCCAACCGCCGCGGCGGTGGCCATCCCAGCGTCCGCGATCATTGCCGTGCCAGCGACGGCTTTCGTAATAACGCGGGGCCGGCTGGTAGTAGCGTGGCGCCGCCTGGTAATAGCGCGGTTGCTGGTAGTAACGCGGTGCTGGCTGGTAGTAGCGCGGCTGCGTGTAGTACGTGCCGCCGCTGTAGTACGCCGGCGCGGGTGATGAGTAGACCTCTGACCTGTAATAGCTGTCTCCGTATGAATAAGGGACACATCCGCCAATGGAAAAAAACATCACGGCAAGCAGTAGGATTCGGCGATACATGGCGGCCTCCTGGACCGCGGGTAGCCACACCAGCGACGCTGGCAGGCGTCAGTCGTTTATTCGGTGACTGACGAAAGATCAGACAGCGTTTTCGGAATCTGGTGCGTTTCTGCAACAAGTTGAAACAAGTGATTTATGAAACCTTGTTCATCCGCCAAACGCCGTCATTCAGCGGCTGATTAGTGGTGGCCACCGTGATATCCGCGGCCGTGATAACCCCGTCCGTAGCCACAAACCTGACTTATCTTCAGATCAGCAGCGTCGCTAGCAAAGCAAATTCTTGTAGGAGTGAGCCTGCTCGCGATAGCGGTGTGTCAGACATATTATCTGTGAATGCCACACCGCTATCGCGAGCAGGCTCACTCCTACAGGGATCGACGTAGCGAAAGGTAAAGACAGAACCGACCATTCGCGCCGCACATGGAGCAGCTATTTCCCCCGCAGCCCCATTAGAATGCTGCCATCAGGCCACTGCCAACGGATCTGCCATGCCGCTTCGTTCTCCGCTGTACTCCCAACGTTCGCTGGTACTGACGCTGATCGCCCTGCTCGGCGCTGGCTTCCTCGCCACCTCGCTGCTCAGCTACTACGCTTCGCGCGCGTCGATCCGCGACAACATCGTCAACACCGAACTGCCGCTGACTTCCGACACGGTCTATTCGGAAATCCAGAAAGACCTTGTAAGACCGATCCTGATTTCCTCGATGATGTCCCGCGAGACTTTCATGCGCGACTGGGTGGTGAACGGTGAGCAGAATCCCGAGCAGATGACCCGCTACCTCGACGAGGTCATGACCCATTACGGTGCCTACACCGCGTTCTTCGTCTCCAACAGCACCCTCACCTACTACCACGCCAAGGGTGTGCTCAAGCAAGTCAAAGTCGATGAACCACGCGATGCCTGGTACTTCCGCGTGCGCGACATGAAAGACCCATACGAGATCAACGTCGACCCGGATCTGGCCAACAAGGACAACCAGACGTTCTTCATCAACTACAAGGTCTACGACTACCACAACCGCTTCATCGGCGCGGCCGGCGTCGGTCTGACGGTGGATGCGGTGATCAAACTGATCGACAAGTATCAACAGCGTTATCAACGCAGCGTGTATTTCGTCGACACCTTTGGCCGACGGGTGCTGACTGGCGCCGAGGGCGGCCCAGAAGGTGCGCATATCGGGCAAAGCCTCGGTGAACTTGAGAGCATGAAAAGCCTGGTCAGCCAGTTGCCCAAGCCGCACAGCGGCAGCTACGAATATTCCGCCCATGGCCAAGGGCATTTTCTCAACGTGCGGTTTATTCCGGAGCTGAACTGGTACCTGTTCGTCGATAAACGCGAGGACGGCGCGCTGAGTGAAATTCGTCAATCGCTGTACCTCAATCTGTTGATCTGCCTGCTGGTCACACTGATCGTGCTGGCGCTGCTCAATCGAGTGATTAAACGTTTTCAGGCGAAGATCCAGGCCCAGGCCACGCTCGACAGCCTCACTAAGCTACCGAACCGCCGCGGCTTCGATCTGCTCGCCGTACAAGCCCTGCACGAAGCGCAACGGGAAACCAAACCACTGACCGCGTTGTTGCTGGATCTCGATCACTTCAAGGCATTGAACGACACCTACGGCCACATGGCCGGCGATCAGGTGTTGATCGGTTTTGCCCGCGATTTGCAAAGTTGCCTGCGCCATGCCGACATCGTCTGCCGCTGGGGCGGTGAGGAATTCATCGTTTTGCTGAAGGACACCGACGGCGAAACGGGTCAGAAAATTGCCGAGAAGATCCGCCAGCACGTCGAGCAACACGAATATGCCTACAACGGCCACAGCATGAATCTGACGGTGAGCATCGGTGCGACCACCCTGCAACGCGATGACACCTTGCACAGCCTGCTGTCGCGGGCCGATCATGCAATGTACCGAGCCAAACAAACCGGCCGTAACCGCACTTGCGTGGAAATGCCCCACTCGACTTATGCCTGATTCCGACGTTAAACCCGACCACTGCCCGGCCTGCGGCGCTCGTAACGACTGCAGCCTGGCCGACCCGCGCACTGCCGACCGCGAATGCTGGTGCTATGGCGTGAGCATCGACCCGGCAGTGCTTGAAGCCTTGCCGCCAGCGTTACGCGACAAATCCTGCCTGTGCCCGCGCTGCGCCCAGGTCGAGGCGCAACTGCAAGCGGCCAAACCGGCGATCCCGTAAGATGCGCGCCCCTTTATCCATCGAATTCTGAACATGCGCGTCGACCGTTTCCTCAGCAACCTGCCCCGCTACAACCGTCAGCAGGTTCGCCTGTTGCTGGTGGAAAAGCGCGTGCGGGTTGACGGAAAAGTCGTCATTGACCCGCACAGCGAAGTGCTGCAATTCAGCCGTGTTGAAGTCGATGAGGAAGTACTGCAACTCGGCAAACCCACGCGCTACTTCATGCTGCACAAAACGCCCGGCTGCGTCAGCGCCACCCGCGATCCGCAACACCCGACCGTGCTTGACCTGATGGATGAGCCGGACAAGGGCGACCTGCACATCGCCGGACGCCTGGACTTCAACACCACCGGGCTGATGCTGATCACCAACGACGGCACCTGGTCGCGGCGCCTGACCCAGCCACAAACCAAACTGCCAAAGGTTTATTACGTCGAAACCGAGCAGGACATCAGTGCGGAATATGCGCTCAAGTTTGCCGAGGGGATCTACTTCGCCTTCGAGGATCTGACCACGCAGCCCGCACAACTGGAGTTGCTCGGCTCAAGGTCGGCGCGCCTGAGCATCGTCGAGGGTCGCTACCATCAGGTGAAGCGCATGTTTGGTTTCTTCAACAACAAAGTCCTGCGCCTGCACCGCGAATCCATGGGCCCGCTGCTGCTCGATAACGCGCTAAAACCGGGCGAGTACCGCGCTTTGCGCACCGAAGAGATTCATTTGTTCTAAGCAGCCGACCGCTCAGCAGAAGTTGTCGAACAATTTACCAACGGCACTTGCGCGATCCCCCCACCCCTGCTTGAATCAGGACGTCGGCCAGATTGTGACCGATTAGTCACAACATACATCCAAGAAACTTTTTGCCGGTAGAGAGCCCTCAGGTTCCGCCTTGCCCCGGCAAACTGCCCGCCAATAACAATACCCGTCGACCGTAGTCATGGATCGACATGGGCCTGCAAATTCCAGGCGTATGCCTACCTGTCACAAAGCTCGTGCAATCTCTATTTGCGCGCATACCCGCTTGCTTGCCAGGAGTCTTATGACATGAGGCCAGAAATCGCTGTGCTGGATATACAGGGTCAGTATCGGGTTTACACGGAGTTCTATCGCGCAGACGCCGCAGAAAAGACCATCATCCTGGTCAACGGCTCGATGGCCACGACTGCGTCGTTTGCACAAACCGTGAAAAACCTGCACCCGCAATTCAACGTGGTCTGCTACGACCAGCCCTACGCGGGCCGGTCAAAAGCCCACAACCGCCATGAGAAACATCTGACGAAAGACGTCGAAGGGATGATCCTGCTGGAGCTGATCGACCACTTCGCCGCCGAGCACGTGTTGTCGTTCTCCTGGGGCGGTGCCGCAACCCTGGTTGCCCTCGCGCACCAGCCACGGCGCATCGAAAAAGCGGTGATCAGCTCGTTCTCACCGGTGATCAACGCGCACATGCTCGACTACCTGGAGCGTGGCGTCGACTACCTCGGCCAGCGCGACGGCGACCGGGTCGGCGAACTGGTCAACAGCACCATCGGCAAACACTTGCCGTCGTTGTTCAAACGCTTCAACTACCGCCACGTCAGCAGCCTGGCCGAGCACGAATACGGGCAGATGCACTTCCACATCAGCGACGTACTGCACAGCGATCGCCAGTGCTACTTAAACGCCGCGAAGAAAATCAACGTGCCGGTGCTGTTTCTCAACGGCGAATGGGACGAATACACCGCCGCCGAAGATGCGCGTTTGTTCGGCAACCACGTGGCACAGAGCACCTTCACCACCGTGCAAGCCACCGGGCACTTTCTCGACATGGAGCACAAGGCTGCCTGCCGCGATAGCCAGAACGCCCTGCTCGGCTTTCTGAAACCGGCACCGCAGGCTAGCCGAACGCGTTACTCGTTTGTTCAGGATCACCATGCACTGGCCATTTGAAAAAGCGTCGTCGCGAGCAAGGCTGCCGGGCTGAGTACGTTGTTTACAAGGCCCGCAGCGCTTGCCCGCGATTGACCGATTTCAGCGCTGTAACGTTATGCGAGCAAAAGAAAACTTCAAATCCGTGGCCGAGTCTGGTACAAAGTCAGCCGCTCTGAGCGGGTGTCGTATAATGGCATTACTCCAGCTTCCCAAGCTGATAACGAGGGTTCGATTCCCTTCACCCGCTCCACTATTTTCAAGGCGTCCAGCCTTACCCGCTTCAACTAGGTGTCTGTTTCTGTTTTTCTAAGACTCCGAACGAATCGAAATAGACACCAGCGTTTTAACGCCCCCCTTAGCAATAAACCTAAACATCAGCCAGCCGCATCAGAACAGCCCTCCCCAAAGCTGAGGGTTCCCAGTTCCTGTCACCATTTGCCACTCCCCCTGCCCAGCCCGCAATGACGATTGCAATTAGCTAAAAGCCAACTGTCGTAACGATGGCGCGGGCGCGCAAAATGCCACCATTCAAACCCTCATGCTAGTGCGGTTACCATCCGCTTTCTGCGATGACATGGAACAGGGAAATCAGCACGGCTAACAGGATTGTCCTAAAGCCAGCGCGTGAACTTCCCGGTAACGTCATTCTGCCCTAGCCTCAGGCCGGGAATCCCCAAGGACGAAAAGGAAGCTCAACGTGAGCGGATACGTACCAAACCCGCCCAAGGGCTACCGCAACAGCGGCGTAGAACCTGTTGATACTCACGCTCAGCACTGGGCGGAATACAAAGACCTTGCACCGAAGCCAGAAGACAAGCCCGACACAATGGGCTGTGTGTTCGCCAAGAGCTGTAACCTCCCTGACGGCGTAATCAATCACAAGAACCCAGCCGGATTTGTGCCTGTTGAGAAACTGGCCGACTACGGACTGTGGGCAGTGCTTGGCACCGGGGCAGCGATTACCGCCGAAGGCACTCCACTGCAACTGGTGGGCGGGTCTGCTACTGGCAGTGCAATTGCTCAACGTCTCGGCGGATCGCTGTCACTGGGTCTACTCGAAGGATCTGGTGTTGTGGCTGCTGGCTTTGTAACGGGTATCGTTGGGATGCTGATACCGAACACCAGTATTTTCCCCCGACAGCGCTTTCTACACGAAGGACCAGTACGCAACGCTTGAGACTGGCCGCACCCGTGTCCGTGTCAACGTGAAGACATTGCCAGACGGCTCCGTCAACGCTTACGGCTTCTACACCGGCAGTAAAGCGGAATGGGAAAATGTCCCCGTCATCAAGGGCGAGAAAGTCGGCGAGAAATTTGTTGCTGACATCGGCAACGGGATTGGCCTCACTTGGACGCCAGCGGCAGATGTTAACGGTGTACTGGGTATTCCTGCACTGGAAGGCGCCCCACAGTTGCCACCCGTCTGGGTGTATCCGCCGACTGCACAATCTGACACGGTGCTGGCGAACCCTGCACATCCTCCCGAGTTCGAAGATGCAATCATCTGGTTCCCTGACTCTGGGATCGAGCCAATCTACATTGTGCTCAGTACGCAGTTGGAGAAGAACAAGGAAAAGGGAAAGGCCTTCGAGGACCAAAAGGAACGCGAGCTACGGGAAAACACACCCGAAGTGGGCCGAGAAGTGACCGCCAAGACCAAAAGCGGAGTACGCACTAGGTTCGATATGCTAGGGCGGGATGCTGAAGGCAACATTTCCTGCATCGAATGCAAATCGTCGGAAATAGCACCACTCACTCGCAACCAAAAACTTGCGTATCCAGAGATCGAAGAAAGCGGTGCAATCGTTGTAGGTAAAGGGAAACCCGGCTTTCCCGGGGGCACCGTAATCCCACCAACCAAAGTCGAAATTGTTCAACCAAAACCCTGAGGGAGCAGACATGTCCATCACAAATCCACAGGTAATTGATATCTGGGCAATCCCGACATGGGAACCTGACAATGTGGTGCTGTATATCTCTGACCACCTTGAATGGGGCGACAAAGCTGAGCAAGGCGAACACCTGCAGCTGCTTCAAGACAAGCTCAATACCTACGTTGCATTCATCGAGAGCGGCGAGATCTACACCGAGATCCCCAATGCACTTGGGAAGCACCCCATCATTCGCATCAACGGCTTGTATGAGCTGCCAGAGCAAGGCGAGTTTTTCATTGACCGCGCTGCGGAGGTGCTAAAGGAAGTGGGTATTGGACTAGAGTTTGTGCTCGATGAGAACGATGCGATACGCAACATGTGACCGAGTACCTGGCCCTGTTATCTTGATGCTACAGAGGTCGGGGCCGCTCTCTGCCGTCATTTGCGGGCCGCAATTAGATGAATCGTCCCCGTCCAGCAGAGCTAGATAGGGTCAAACAAAAGGTTTCGTGTAGTGACCGGCAAGCCTAGCGATTGCCAGTATAGAACCTCTCAATAGACCGCTTTCGGCCAAGAGCGACAATTCGACGTGTTTACAATCTGGACTTGCCCCTACAAAACCGGACACCAACTCTCCGTTAAATTGATGCAGCTGCCAAGCGCCTGAACTCCCTCGGTGAACGGTAGTTCAAGGCGCTGTGCGGATGCTGCTCGTTGTAATGTTCGAAGGCAATTGCCAGGTTACGCAACGCCGTTTCTCGATCCGGCTTGGGCATGTGCGCCACGTAGTCACGCTTGATCGTCTTCACGAAGCTCTCGGCCATGCCATTACTCTGCGGGCTACGCACTGGTGTGGTCACCGGCTGCAAGCCGATCTGCCGAGCAA
>NZ_FYDT01000039.1:0-58779 GCF_900187585.1 Pseudomonas sp. Irchel 3E19 | reverse complement strand
CGACGACGCCGCTCCTGGCCCAAAAGCTCACCACTCTTATCGTTGCTATTAGTCATAAACATAACCGTTTGCCTATCCCTTATCGTAAGGGGGAAACGGTGTCCTGTCTTTCATGGGGCTCGTTCAGGCAGCTATACGCGGGTCGCAGACCGGGACTCTAGAACCGGCAGACCCGAAGGTCTCCCACGTACAGCCGCCATAAAAAAGCGGGTGTTGTGCGTCCAGAGATCGACGGGCTGCGAGACCCGATCGCTGATTCGTCAGCGACCGGACCACAATAGAACCCGCCCCCAGGGCGCACAAGCCGGCGGATTCTGGCTTGGCTGTAGGCAATGGCGCAAGGATGTGTAGCCTCGAAGGCGTGTCTGGAGGTGTCTTTTAAACACTAGCGTTTAAGAGGCGCCGTGATTCCTGGTCGGTCCCTTGCTGTCGTTGATGGCCTCTTCGCGAGCAAGCCCGCTCCCACAGGGGATCTGTGTGATACACCCAATCTGTATTCGCTGAAGATCCGGTGTGGGAGCGGGCTTGCTCGCGATAGCGTCAGTCCAGGCAGCGAAATTTTCCCGATAAACCCCTCTGTTTTGATCATTGGCAAAAGTTGGAAGGCTTCTTGCAGTAGCCGCCGTGAGCCCGCTCTGGGCGTCAAAAGTTTGCTTTAAAGGAACGGGGAAAACCGGTGGATCGCTCTCAGTTACTCAGCACTGCTCGCTCGAACGTTGCCGACCTCAGTCGAGGCAATCTGGGTGTGCCGTTGTTGCTGCTGGTCATGTTGGCAATGATGATGTTGCCGATCCCGCCGTTCCTGCTGGACGTGTTCTTCACCTTCAACATTGCCTTGTCCATCGTCGTGTTGCTGGTGTGCGTTTACGCCTTGCGGCCACTGGATTTTGCGGTGTTCCCGACCATTTTGCTGGTGGCGACGCTGATGCGCCTGGCGCTCAACGTGGCGTCAACGCGGGTGGTGATGCTCCATGGTCAGGACGGCCACGCCGCCGCCGGTAAGGTGATTCAGGCCTTCGGTGAAGTGGTGATCGGCGGTAACTACGTGGTCGGTATCGTGGTATTCGCGATCCTGATGATCATCAACTTCGTCGTGGTGACCAAGGGTGCCGGGCGGATTTCCGAGGTGAGCGCGCGTTTCACCCTCGACGCGATGCCTGGCAAACAAATGGCGATCGACGCCGACCTCAACGCCGGTCTGATCGACCAGAATCAGGCCAAGTCGCGCCGTCAGGAAGTCGCCCAAGAGGCCGAGTTCTACGGTTCGATGGACGGTGCCAGCAAGTTCGTACGCGGTGACGCCATCGCCGGCCTGCTGATTCTGTTCATCAACCTCATCGGCGGCATGGCCGTCGGTATCTTCCAGCACAACATGACTTTTGCCGACGCTGGCAAGGTTTACGCCTTGCTGACCATCGGTGACGGTTTGGTGGCGCAATTGCCATCACTGTTGTTATCAACAGCAGCAGCGATCATGGTGACCCGTGCTTCCGGTTCGGAAGACATGGGCAAGCAGATCAACCGCCAGATGTTTGCCTCGCCAAAAGCTTTGGCGGTGGCCGCAGGTTTGATGGCGGTCATGGGCCTGGTACCGGGCATGCCGCACTTCTCGTTCCTGAGCATGGCTGCGCTGGCTGCTGGCGGCGCGTACCTGTTCTGGAAAAAGCAGAACGTGGCCAAAGTCGTCGCGTTGGAAGAGGTCAAGCGTCAGCAGGAACTGCTGCCATCGCCGGCCCGCGCCATGGAAACCAAGGAGCTTGGCTGGGATGACGTGACCCCGATCGACATGATCGGCCTGGAAGTCGGTTATCGCCTGATTCCGCTGGTGGACCGCAACCAGGGCGGGCAATTGCTGGCGCGGATCAAGGGTGTGCGCAAGAAGCTTTCGCAGGATCTGGGCTTCCTCATGCCGACGGTGCACATTCGTGACAACCTCGATCTGGCGCCGAGCGCTTATCGTCTGACCCTGATGGGCGTGATCCTCGCTGAAGCGGAAATTTACCCGGATCGCGAACTGGCGATCAACCCGGGGCAGGTGTACGGCACGCTTAACGGCATCAACGCCAAAGATCCGGCTTTCGGTCTGGAAGCGGTGTGGATCGAAATCAGCCAGCGTGCCCAGGCACAATCGCTCGGCTACACCGTGGTGGACGCGAGCACCGTGGTCGCGACCCACTTGAACCAGATTCTGTACAAACACTCCAGCGAGCTGATCGGCCACGAGGAAGTGCAGCAACTCATGCAATTGCTGGCCAAAAGCTCGCCGAAACTGGCCGAAGAGCTGGTGCCGGGTGTGGTTTCGCTGTCGCAACTGCTCAAAGTGCTGCAAGCGCTACTGGCCGAGCACGTACCGGTCCGTGATATCCGCAGTATTGCCGAAGCCATCGCCAACAACGCTGCGAAGAGTCAAGATACCGCCGCGTTGGTGGCGGCGGTGCGGGTTGGCGTATCGCGCGCCATCGTCCAAAGCATTGTAGGCACTGAGTCCGAGCTGCCTGTGATCACCTTGGAGCCAAGGTTGGAACAAATATTGCTCAATAGTCTGCAGAAGGCAGGACAAGGCTCGGAAGAGGGCGTTCTGCTGGAGCCAAGCATGGCCGAGAAGCTGCAACGTTCGCTGATTGAAGCGGCGCAGCGTCAGGAAATGCAAGGTCAGCCGGTGATCCTCTTGGTAGCCGGCCCGATCCGCGCGATGCTTTCGCGCTTTGGCCGCCTGGCAGTCCCTGGACTGCACGTGCTGGCCTACCAGGAAATACCGGACAACAAGCAAGTGACCATCGTTGCGACAGTAGGGCCCAACGGCTGAGGTAGTGGTTTATGCAAGTTAAGCGTTTCTTTGCCGCCGATATGCGTCAGGCCATGAAGCTGGTTCGTGATGAGCTGGGCGCTGATGCCGCCATCATTGGCAATCGCCGCATTGCCGGCGGTGTCGAGTTGACGGCGGCACTGGATTACAAATTGTCGGCTCTGGCGCCACGGGTTCCGAACATGGAGCTCGAAGACGAGCTGCGCAAGACGCAGTCGCGCATCGTCACCGCCCAGGCCGAATTGAGCATGCGTGGTGAGGCCGACGGCAACACCAATCGCCAGTTGTTCGCCGGGCTGCCGTTGACGGCCGGCCTGCCGCTGACCGCTGCCGAACCGTTGAGCGAGCCGACTTACGCCGCCCCGGCACGTCCGGCGCCAGCACCTGCGCAGTCGTCTGGCGGTGTTGACCCACGTGCGCTGGATTCGATGCGTTTCGAATTGAACAGTCTGCGCGAGCTGATGGAAGTGCAGCTCGGCACTCTCGCCTGGAATCAGCTGCAAGGCAGCCGTCCGGCGCAAGCCAACCTGTATCGTCGTCTGCAACGTATCGGCCTGTCCGGCCCTTTGTCGCGCGACCTGCTGGCGATGATCACCGATATTGAAGAACCTCGTCAGGCCTGGCGCATGCTGCTGGCGCACCTGGCGCGGATGATTGCCGTACCGGAAGTCGAGCCGCTGGAAGAGGGCGGTGTGATTGCGATGGTCGGCCCTGCCGGCATGGGCAAGACCACCACGCTGGCCAAGCTTGCTGCCCGCTACGTGCTCAAGTACGGCGCGCAGAATGTCGCGCTGGTGAGCATGGACAGTTTCCGCATCGGTGCTCAGGAACAACTGAAAACCTTGGGGCGGATTCTCAACGTACCGGTAACGCACGTCGACCCGGGCCAGTCGCTGGTCCAGGCGCTGGACCCACTGCTGCGCAAACGCGTGGTGCTGATCGATACCGCCGGCCTGCAAGCCAGCGATCCGGCCCTGCGCATGCAGCTCGAAAGCCTGGCCGGTCGTGGTATTCGTTCAAAAAATTATCTCGTGCTGGCAACCACCAGCCAGAAACAGGTTCTAACCGCCGCTTATCACAGTTACAAGCGTTGCGGGCTTGCCGGGTGCATCCTGACTAAACTGGATGAAACGGCCAGCCTTGGCGAAGTGTTAAGCCTGGCGATCAGTCATGAATTGCCGGTCGCGTACCTGACCGATGGCCCACGGATTCCGGATGATCTGCATCTGCCGCGCCGTCATCAACTGGTCAGCCGCGCCGTCAGCGTGCAAATGCAGGAAGAACCCAGCGAAGAAGCCATGGCTGACATGTTCGCTGATATCTATCACAGCCCGACCAAGCAGGTTGGCTGAGGTATTCATGAACAGTTTTTGTACCTACATCGATGGTCTGCCACGCATTGTTCCGGTTGTGAACGCGCAGCCAGTAATGTGGCCTCCGTCTATGCAAGACAAGGTAAAGAAATAACATGGGCAGCATGCATCCCGTACAGGTGATCGCGGTGACCGGCGGCAAAGGTGGCGTCGGCAAGACTAACGTGTCAGTGAACTTGTCTCTGGCGCTGGCAGAACTTGGCCGTCGGGTCATGCTGCTGGACGCTGACCTGGGGCTGGCGAACGTTGACGTTCTGCTGGGGCTGACACCCAAACGCACACTGGCCGACGTCATCGAAGGCCGTTGCGAACTGCGCGACGTTTTGTTGCAAGGCCCCGGCGGGATTCGCATCGTGCCGGCCGCTTCCGGCACCCAGAGCATGGTTCACCTGAGCCCGGCGCAACATGCCGGTCTGATTCAGGCCTTCAGTGATATCGGCGACAATCTCGACGTGCTGGTGATCGACACCGCTGCGGGTATTGGTGACTCGGTAGTCAGTTTCGTTCGCGCCGCCCAGGAAGTGTTGCTGGTGGTCTGCGATGAGCCGACCTCGATCACTGACGCCTACGCACTGATCAAATTGCTCAATCGCGATTACGGCATGAACCGCTTCCGCGTTCTGGCCAACATGGCGCAGAGCCCGCAGGAAGGTCGCAACCTGTTCGCCAAGTTGACCAAGGTCACGGATCGCTTCCTTGATGTGGCCCTACAATACGTCGGCGCCGTGCCGTACGACGAAAGCGTGCGCAAGGCCGTGCAGAAGCAGCGCGCCGTCTATGAAGCCTTTCCGCGTTCCAAGTGCGCGCTGGCGTTCAAGGCGATCGCGCAGAAGGTCGATACCTGGCCGCTGCCGGCGAACCCGCGCGGGCACCTCGAGTTTTTCGTCGAGCGCCTCGTGCAACAGACCGCAGGATCCGTCCTATGACAGCCAGTGGCTACAACCTCTACAAGAAGTCGGCCCGTGATGCGCAATACGAGCTGGTCGAGCGTTACGCGCCACTGGTCAAACGCATTGCTTACCACTTGCTGGCGCGTCTGCCGGCCAGTGTCCAGGTCGAAGACCTGATCCAGGCCGGGATGATCGGCCTGCTCGAAGTCTCGACCAAATACGACGCCAGTAAAGGCGCCAGTTTCGAAACGTACGCGGGCATTCGAATCCGCGGCGCGATGCTCGACGAAGTGCGCAAAGGGGACTGGGCGCCACGCTCGGTTCACCGCAATACCCGTATGGTTAGCGACGCAATTCGCGCAATTGAAGCTAAAACCGGCCGTGATGCTAAAGATCACGAAGTTGCGGCCGAACTCCAATTGAGTCTCGACGATTACTACGGGATTTTGAATGACACCCTGGGCAGCCGCTTGTTCAGTTTCGACGACCTCTTGCAGGACGGCGAACACGAAGGGCTGCACGAGGATGGCGCCAGTGCTCATCTTGAGCCGTCACGCGATCTGGAAGATGAACGCTTCCAGGCGGCGCTGGCGGACGCGATTGCCAATTTGCCGGAGCGTGAGCGACTGGTGTTGGCGCTGTACTACGACGAAGAGCTGAACCTCAAGGAGATCGGTGAAGTCCTTGGCGTCAGTGAATCGCGGGTCAGCCAGTTACACAGCCAGTGCGCGGCCCGTTTGCGGGGGCGTTTGGGGGAGTGGCGAGCGCGCTGAAGGCAGTGTGGGGACACTGCGAACGAGGCTGGTGCGGTGATGAACGGCACCGGTCTTGCTCTGTTGTGCTCCAGACAGTCTTCGAGTGCTGCGCCGATTGATTGAAGTGGCGCGCCCAGGTGCTGGGCGCGTTTAAGACTGCTTGGAGGTCGAATTGAACAAAGACATGAAAATCCTCATCGTTGATGACTTCTCAACGATGCGGCGGATCATCAAGAACCTGCTGCGCGATCTTGGGTTCACCAACACCGTCGAGGCCGACGATGGCATTACTGCCATTCCGGTACTCAACAGCGGAAGCATCGACTTTCTGGTAACGGACTGGAACATGCCGGGCATGACCGGTATCGACTTGCTGCGTCACGTGCGTGCCGATGAAAAACTCAAGCATCTGCCCGTGCTGATGGTGACCGCTGAAGCCAAGCGCGAGCAAATCATCGAGGCCGCTCAGGCCGGTGTGAACGGCTACGTGGTCAAACCTTTCACGGCTCAGGCGTTGAAAGACAAAATCGAGAAGATTTTCGAACGCATCGGCTGATGACGCGCGGGGGAGCTATGGAGCATAACGAATCTTCACAGGGCGATTTCGAATCGACCCTGAAAAAACACGCGGTCGAACTGGTCGAGAGCCTTGAAAAAGGCAGGTTCGGCGACGCTGTGCAACTGATCCATGAGCTCAATCAGACCCGTGACCGCGGCCTGTATCAGGAAGTGGGCAAGCTCACACGCGAACTGCACAGTGCGATCGTCAACTTCCAGATCGATCCGCACATGCCGCAGGCCGAGGAAGTGTCGCAAATCACCGACGCCACCGAACGCCTGGGCTATGTGGTCAAGCTGACAGAGGCCGCGGCCAACCGCACCATGGATCTGGTGGAAAGCGCCACACCGGTGGTCAATGGCCTGGCTGATGAAGCCCAGGCCTTGAGTACCGACTGGGGTCGTTTCATGCGTCGTGAAGTCGGGGCTGAAGAGTTCCGCGAACTGGCGCGCCGGGTCGACGGTTTTCTGTCGCGCAGCAGCACGGACAACCGTGCGGTGTCGAGCAATCTGAACGACATCCTGCTGGCTCAGGATTATCAGGACCTGACCGGTCAAGTGATCAAGCGCGTGACCCAACTGGTCACCGAAGTTGAAAGCAATTTGCTCAAACTCGTGCTCATGGCCAGTCAGGTGGACCGCTTTGCGGGCATCGAACATGACCGTGCGGCGATGCTTGCAGAAAAAGATCCACAAAAACATCTCTCGCAGGGTGAAGGTCCGCAGATTCATGCCGATAAACGAGAAGACGTTGTGTCCGGTCAGGACGATGTGGACGATTTGCTATCCAGCCTTGGATTTTGAGTTTAGGTTTTTAGACCTGTAGGAGCACCCCATTAATGAGCTTCGGCGCCGATGAAGAGATCCTTCAGGATTTCCTGGTTGAGGCCGGCGAGATTCTTGAGCAACTGTCCGAACAACTGGTCGAGCTGGAAAGCCGTCCGGATGATGCAGATCTGCTCAACGCAATTTTTCGCGGTTTCCACACTGTAAAAGGGGGCGCCGGCTTCCTTCAGCTCAATGAGCTGGTGGAGTGCTGTCACATCGCCGAAAACGTGTTCGACATCCTGCGCAAGGGTGAGCGTCGCGTTGATGCAGAACTGATGGACGTTGTCCTCGAAGCACTGGACGCGGTGAACAGCATGTTCAGCGAAGTCCGTGAGCGTGCACCGATCACGGCTGCGACGCCGGAGCTGCTGGCTGCGCTGGCACGTCTGGCCGAGCCGCAAACGGCGGATGAAGCCCCGGCTTCGCCAGTGGCCGAGATGATCGAAGAGCTGGTCGCCGAAGGCGATTCGGGCGACATCACCGATAACGAATTCGAACAACTGCTGGACTCGCTGAACGCCGTCAAGGCCGAAGCCGAAGCCCCGGCCGCTGCTGCACCTGCGCAAACTGCCGGCGAGGCAGCCAGCGATGAAATTACCGACGCTGAATTCGAGTCGTTGCTCGATCAGTTGCACGGCAAAGGTCAGTTTGCAGCTGACGCGGTGACGCCTGCTGCGGCCAAACCTGCAGCACCTGCTGCCGGCGACAGCTCGGACATCACCGACGACGAATTCGAAGCACTGCTCGATCAGTTGCACGGCAAAGGCAACTTCGCTGTTGAAGCACTGGAGTCGGCGATTGCCTCGGCCCCTGCTGCGCCAGCCGCACCGGCGGCCGCTGCTGCCGGCAGTGATCTGATCAGCGATCACGAGTTCGAATCGCTGCTCGACGAATTGCACGGCAAAGGCAAGTTCAGCGAAGTCGGTACTGCCTCTGCGGGCTCCGCTTCGACCGTCGCTACGCCAGCCGCCAAGGCACCGGCCGCTGCGGCGCCGAAACCTGCGGCCAAGCCTGAGCCGAAAGCCGAAACGCCGAAACCGGCCGCCGCTGCTGCACCGGCTCCAGCCCGTGCGCCGGCTGCACCGCCACCGGAAAAACCGGCGAGCGAAGCCGAGACCACCGTGCGGGTCGACACTGCACGTCTCGACGAAATCATGAACATGGTTGGCGAGCTGGTGCTGGTGCGTAACCGTCTGGTGCGCCTGGGCCTGAACAGCGGCGATGAAGCCATGCAAAAGGCCGTGTCGAACCTCGACGTGGTCACGGCTGACTTGCAGACCGCGGTGATGAAAACGCGGATGCAGCCGATCAAGAAGGTCTTCGGGCGCTTCCCGCGTCTGGTTCGCGACCTGGCGCGTCAGCTCAAGAAAGAGATCAACCTGGAGCTGGTCGGCGAAGAAACCGACCTCGACAAAAACCTTGTCGAGGCCCTGGCCGACCCGCTGGTCCACTTGGTGCGCAACGCTGTCGACCACGGCATCGAGTCGCCGGAAGAACGCGAAGCCTCGGGCAAGGCCCGTGGCGGTCGCGTGGTACTGGCGGCCGAACAGGAAGGCGACCACATCCTGCTGTCGATTTCCGATGACGGCAAAGGCATGGATCCGGACGTCCTGCGTGCGATCGCGGTAAAGCGCGGCGTGATGGACAAGGATGCAGCGGATCGCCTGAGCGATACCGAGTGCTACAACCTGATTTTCGCCCCGGGTTTCTCGACCAAAACCGAGATCTCCGACGTGTCCGGCCGCGGTGTCGGCATGGACGTGGTGAAGACCAAGATTTCCCAGCTCAACGGTTCGATCAACATCTACTCGACCAAGGGCCAGGGCTCGAAGATTGTCATCAAGGTGCCGCTGACCTTGGCGATCATGCCGACCCTGATGGTGATGCTCGGCAATCAAGCGTTCGCGTTCCCGCTGGTCAACGTCAACGAAATCTTCCACCTCGACCTGTCGACCACCAATGTTGTGGACGGTCAGGAAGTGGTCATCGTGCGGGACAAGGCATTGCCATTGTTCTACCTCAAGCGCTGGCTGGTCAGCTCCGCCGCTCACGAAGAGCAGCGCGAAGGCCATGTGGTGATCCTTTCGGTGGGCACGCAGCGGATTGGCTTCGTCGTTGATCAACTGGTTGGCCAGGAAGAAGTGGTCATCAAGCCATTGGGCAAAATGCTGCAGGGCACTCCAGGCATGTCCGGCGCCACCATCACCGGTGACGGCCGCATCGCGCTGATTCTCGATGTTCCAAGCATGCTCAAGCGTTACGCCGCACGGCGTATTTGAATCCGGGGCAGCGGGGCGACAATGTCCCGCTGCACCTAATGGAGTGTTTATGGCAGTCAAAGTCCTGGTGGTGGACGATTCGGGGTTTTTCCGCCGCCGCGTCTCGGAAATTCTTTCAGCGGATCCGAGCATCCAGGTGGTCGGTACGGCCACCAACGGTAAAGAGGCGATCGATCAGGCCCTGGCCCTCAAGCCGGACGTGATCACCATGGACTACGAGATGCCGATGATGGATGGCATCACGGCCGTGCGGCACATCATGCAGCGCTGCCCGACCCCGGTGTTGATGTTCTCCTCGCTGACCCACGAAGGCGCCCGGGTGACCCTCGATGCGCTGGACGCCGGCGCGGTGGATTTCCTGCCGAAGAATTTCGAAGACATCTCGCGTAACCCGGATAAGGTCAAGCAACTGCTGTGCGAGAAAGTGCATAGCATCTCGCGCAGTAATCGTCGTTTCAGTGCCTACAGCGCGCCGGCCCCGGTTGCGGCGCCTGCACCGACACCTGCTCCTGCTGCGTCGAGCTTTGGCAGCCACAGCAGCAGTCACAGCACCAGTACTCCGGCACGTCCGGCACCTGCACCGGCACCGACTCGCGCCCCGGCTGCCAGCGCTTCGTCGCCTGCACCGAAACGCAAAGCCTACAAACTGGTTGCCATCGGCACCTCGACGGGCGGCCCGGTCGCCCTGCAACGCGTCCTGACGCAGTTGCCGGCAAACTTCCCGGCGCCAATCGTGCTGATCCAGCACATGCCGGCAGCGTTCACCAAGGCGTTCGCCGAACGTCTCGACAAACTCTGCCGCATCAGCGTCAAGGAAGCCGAGGATGGCGACATCCTGCGTCCGGGCCTGGCGCTGCTGGCCCCTGGTGGCAAGCAAATGATGATCGACGGCCGTGGTGCGGTGAAAATCCTCCCCGGCGACGAGCGTCTGAACTACAAGCCGTGCGTGGACATCACGTTCGGTTCTGCAGCGAAATCCTACGGTGACAAAGTTCTGGCGGTCGTGTTGACCGGCATGGGCGCCGACGGTCGCGAAGGCGCACGGCTGCTCAAGCAGGGCGGCAGTTCGGTGTGGGCGCAGGACGAGGCAAGCTGCGTGATCTACGGCATGCCGATGGCCATCGTCAAAGCCGACCTCGCTGACGCGGTGTACGGTCTGGACGATATTGGCAAGCACATCGTCGAGGCGTGTATCTGATGGATGTTCTAAGCCTTATCGGGATCATCATGGCGTTCGTCGCCATCATCGGCGGCAACTACCTGGAAGGTGGTCACCTCGGTGCGCTGGCCAACGGCCCGGCGGCACTGATCGTACTGGGCGGCACCATCGGTGCCGCGCTGCTGCAATCGCCGATGAGCGCGTTCAAACGCGCGATGCAGATTCTTGCCTGGATCTTCTTTCCGCCACGCGTGGACCTGGCCGGCGGCATCGACCGCGTGGTCAACTGGAGCCTCACCGCACGTAAAGAAGGCCTGCTCGGCCTGGAAGGGGTGGCCGACGCCGAACCCGACAGCTACTCGCGCAAAGGCCTGCAATTGCTGGTCGACGGCGCCGAGCCGGAAGCGATCCGCAGCATCCTCGAAGTGGATTTCTACACTCAGGAAGCCCGCGACATCGAAGCGGCCAAAGTCTTCGAAAGCATGGGCGGCTATGCGCCAACCATCGGCATCATCGGTGCGGTGATGGGCCTGATCCACGTGATGGGCAACCTCGCCGATCCGACGCAGTTGGGTAGCGGCATTGCCGTAGCGTTCGTTGCGACCATCTACGGCGTGGCCAGTGCCAACCTGATCCTGCTGCCGGTGGCGGCCAAGTTGAAGTCAATCGCGTTGCGACAGTCGCGTTATCGCGAAATGTTGTTGGAAGGCATTCTGTCGATCGCCGAAGGTGAAAACCCACGCTCCATCGAGTTGAAGCTGCAAGGCTTCATGGACTAAGGGAATAACCTCATGGCTCGTCGCAGACATCAGGAAGAACACGTCAACCACGAGCGCTGGCTGGTTTCCTACGCCGACTTCATCACGCTGCTGTTCGCGTTCTTCGTGGTCATGTACTCGATTTCGTCGATCAACGAAGGCAAGTACAAGGAAATTTCCGAAGCGCTGGTCGGGGTTTTCAAGGATTCCGACCGCGCGCTCAAACCGATCCCGATCGGTGACGAACGACCGAAGACCGTGACCCCGGCCAAACCGCTGGTCAAGGACGCCGAGCAGATCGACGCCGGCATTGCCGGTGCCAGCGATCCGCTGAAAAGCATTGCCGACGATATCAGCGCGGCGTTCGGTGATTTGATCAGCTCCAACCAGATGACCGTGCGCGGCAACGAGTTGTGGGTCGAGATCGAACTCAACTCCAGCCTGTTGTTCGGCAGCGGTGACGCGATGCCGAGCGACATCGCGTTCAATATCATCGACAAGGTTGCCGCGATTCTCAAACCGTTCGACAACCCGATCCACGTCGAAGGTTTTACCGACGATCAACCGATCCGCACCGCGCAGTACCCGACCAACTGGGAGCTGTCCTCGGCGCGTTCGGCGAGCATCGTGCGCATGCTGGCGATGCAGGGTGTCAACCCTGGTCGCCTCGCCTCGGTGGGTTACGGCGAGTTCCAGCCAGTGGCCAACAACGCCACCGCCGAAGGCCGGGCGAAAAACCGTCGTGTGGTGTTGGTGGTGTCGCGCAATCTTGATGTACGTCGCAGCCTCACGGGCACCGGAACCGCCAACGCGCAACCGGATGCCGCACTCAAGCGCGCTGGCACACAAACTGCACCGACCCCGGTCAAGACGCCGGGACGCGAGAGTGCCGTCAATTCTCCGTCACCCGCATTAATACGCTGAGCCATGTCTCGGTCGAGCATCTCGGCCGGGAGGAAAGAAACGAATGAGAGTCTGGGCAGTCGCCAATCAAAAGGGTGGTGTTGGTAAAACCACATCTTCTATCGCTTTAGCCGGTTTGCTGGCGGAGGCGGGCAAGCGCGTGGTCGTGGTCGATCTCGACCCGCACGGCTCGATGACCAGCTATTTTGGCTACGACCCCGACAGCCTGGAACACAGCAACTACGACCTGTTTCTGCACAAGGGCAGCGTGCCGCAAGGCCTGCCGGGGCAGTTGCTGCTGTCGACCAGCGACGAACGCATTTCCCTGTTGCCGTCCAGCACCGCACTCGCGACCCTTGAGCGTCAGTCGCCGGGGCAGAGTGGTCTGGGTCTGGTGATCGCCAAGAGTCTGGCGCAGTTGTGGCAGGACTTCGATTACGCCGTCATCGACAGCCCGCCGCTGCTCGGTGTGCTGATGGTCAACGCCCTCGCGGCGGCACAGCAACTGGTGATCCCGGTGCAGACCGAGCACCTGGCGGTCAAAGGCCTGGAACGCATGGTCAACACCCTGGCGATGATCAACCGCTCGCGCAAACAGGCGCTGCCGTTCAGCATCGTGCCGACCCTGTTCGACCGTCGCACCCAAGCGTCGCTCGGTACATTGCGCGTGCTGCGCGACAAGTTTCCGGAGGAGATCTGGCAAGGTTACATCCCGGTTGATACGCGTCTGCGTGATGCCAGCCGCGCCGGTGTCACGCCTTCGCAATTCGACGGCAAGAGCCGTGGCGTGCTGGCTTACCGCGCGCTGCTCAAGCATCTGTTGGCGCAACAACTTGTTCCGCAGGTGGCTTGAAATGATTTTGACCCCGGTAGGAGCTGCCGCAGGCTGCGATCTTTTGATCTGGCTTGGCGGTGCTCCTGAAAAGATCAAAAGATCGCAGCGTTGCGCAGCTCCTACAGGGAGTTGTGCATGAATCGGCCGGTGAAGTTGACGTCGAAGCCGCAGTTGGCCTTGCAGTCGTATCTGGACAGTTTGCTGGAGGAGATTCCTGACGAATTGCCGGCGCAGGTTGCGGCGCAGCCTGAGGTGATTGAAAGCGCTGAAGCGCTGGATGAATTCCAGGCGGCGGTACTGGAAGAGCAGGCGCGTGATGCGCAAAAAGCTGTTGCACCTGTTGCCGCGCCTGCCTTCGCGCCCGTCGCCAAGGCGCCAGCGGTGTTGATCGAAGAGGCCGAGCCGGTTCGCGCATCGCTCTCGACGTTGGCACCGCTGCTGCAAACTCAGTTGCTGAAGACTGCGCCGGAACCGGCAGTGGTCGAGCCTGCACCAGTCGTACCGGCGCCAGTGGAGCAGACGCTGGTGCCGCCACTGGTGGAAGTGCACCTGCCGCCGAGCAACACACCGCCACCGGTGGAAACCGATGGTCGCCCAGTCTGGGCATCCGAAGCCTTCGAATGCCTGCTGTTCGACGTCGCCGGGCTGACCCTCGCGGTGCCGCTGGTGTGCCTGGGTTCGATCTATTCGCTGGCCGGTCACGAGCTGACGCCGCTGTTCGGTCAGCCAGAATGGTTCCTCGGGATTCTGCCGAGCCAGGCCGGCAATCTGAAAGTGTTGGACACCGCGCGCTGGGTCATGCCGGATCGCTATCGCGATGACTTCCGTCAGGGCTTGCAGTACGTGATTTCGGTACAAGGTTACGAGTGGGGTCTGGCGGTACATCAAGTCAGCCGCTCGTTGCGTCTGGATCCGAATGAAATCAAATGGAGAAGTCACCGGGGTCAGCGGCCATGGCTTGCCGGCACCGTGATTGAGCACATGTGTGCATTGCTTGACGTTTCCGCACTGGCCGAGTTGATCGCCAGCGGTGGGGCAAAGCACCTGGGCGGCAACAAGCCGCTACATAAACCGACATAGCAGCCGACATAACAATCAGGCGACGGCATTGTTGAATGCCGCCACACAGAACACACACCGCTCAGAGCGGTTTTTTCGAGGGGTCAGGGTATGAGTAGTCAGGCGACGAATGCAAAAGGTTCTGAAGATCCGATCCTGCAATGGGTGACCTTCAAGCTGGACAACGAAACCTACGGCATCAACGTGATGCGCGTTCAGGAAGTGCTGCGCTACACCGAAATCGCTCCAGTGCCGGGTGCGCCAAGCTATGTGCTGGGCATCATCAACCTGCGCGGTAACGTTGTAACCGTGATCGACACCCGCCAGCGCTTCGGCCTGAGCACCGGCGAGATCAGCGACAACACCCGTATCGTCATCATCGAAGCCGACAAGCAAGTGGTCGGGATCATGGTCGACAGCGTGGCCGAAGTGGTTTACCTGCGTCAGTCGGAAATCGAAACCGCACCGAACGTCGGTAACGAAGAGTCGGCCAAGTTCATCCAGGGCGTGTGCAACAAGAACAACGAGTTGCTGATCCTGGTCGAGCTGGACAAGATGATGAGCGAAGAAGAATGGTCGGAACTGGAGAGCATCTGATTGATTCTCGAGGTTGCGGTCATTGTCCTGTTCCTCTTCTGGGCAGGCACGCTGGCAATGTTTCTGGCGTACATCAAGGCGCAGCGGGCCATCGCTGCGCAACAGGCTCAGGGCGATGCGCTGCGTGATCAGCGCATCAAGGACCTGGCCAAACGCGTCGACGACTACCAGAACGGCAACGTGCGCATGGGCGAAGCCCTGCACGAGCTGCGCGCGGTAGTCGGTCCGTTGCCGGACAAGATTGTTGCGCTGGAACAGCGCGACCCGTCGAGCCTGTCGTTCGCGCAAGCGGCGAAACTGGTGGGCATGGGCGCGAGCGTTGATGAGCTGACTCAGTCCTGCGGGTTGACCCAGGCTGAGGCGGAGTTGATGCGCAAGTTGCACAAGAGCTGATTTTTGCGCTCAAGCTCAAAGTGCTATTCGCGAGCAGGCTCGCTCCCACATTCGATCGCATTCCTCCGGTAGGAGCGCGGTCAAATGTGGGAGCGAGCCTGCTCGCGAAAGCGCCTTTGAAACCTCAGTAATCATCCCCGCGTGCGGTGACATCCTTCTCGACCATCGGCGCATCCGGATCCTGCCCCTCGGGGAATTTCCCCTTCAGATTCCACGCAAACGCGATGATCTCGGCGATTGTCCGGTACAACTCTTCCGGAATACTGTCGCCCAACTCCATTCGCGCCAACAGCCGCACCAGCTCGGCGTTTTCGTAGATCGGCACTTCGCAATCGCGAGCAATGCGCAGGATTTCTTCGGCCAGTTCCTCGTCACCCTTGGCGGTGAGGGTCGGGGCGTGGTTGCCGTCGTATTTGAGGGCGATGGCCTGTCGTGGAGCGGTGGAATCGTTCATGCGGTTTCGTCAACCCAGCGGTGGTCGAGACGGGTTTGGTTGCCTTGCGGCGGGGTGCCGTGGTGGCAGTCGAGATCGCCGACGCTCAGGCCGGAATCGAGCAGGCGCTGGCGCAGGGCGAACAGATTGTTTTCGATCAGATCGGCGGTGTACGGCCGTTCGGCCCAGAGCTGACTCGACAGGCTGCCGGCGATCAACTGCGCCTGAATCTGCATCGGCCCCAGCGGTTCCATGTCGAACGCCAGATCGACGCGCCACAGTTGCTGTTTGGGTTCGCGTTCATCGCGGCGTTCGTTGGCTTGCGGCTCTTTCTCCGGCGCTTCCTCGCGCTGGAACTTGACCTGCAGCGGCACGATGTCCTGCAGGTTGCGCATGGGGATTTCCAGTTGCCAGGTGCTGAGCAGACGGCCGTCGTCGGTGACGCCAGTCTGTTCCAGGCTCGACAATTGGTGGCTTTGCAGGCGGGAGACCGCGGCGGCGGCGAGGCGCAGCAAATGTTCCAGATCACCTTCGCCGTCCTGGCTTTGCAGCAGTCGGTCGGGCAGCGGGAAGCCGCCTGGCAGCGGTTTGGCGCTGACTTGACCGAGCATGCCGAGGGCGTTACGCACAAAGCTCGGCATTGCCTGCGCCAAGGTGTTTGCCGCGATGATCGCATTCAGGTTGGTGTTGCCGGGCAGGCCGGGCGTGAGTTGTGCGATCAACTTGAGCAGATCGGCTTTCATGTCCGGGGCCAGCGTCGGGTTCTGGCCTGTCAGCAGTTTGGCTTCGAGAAACATGCCGCTGTTGGCCAGCGCCATGGCCAGACCTTTCGGCGTGCTCAGTTGCTGCACGTCAGGCAGGCCGGCGAGCAATTTGTCGACCGCTGCGCGCAAGTCCTGCGAGGTCTGGCTGTCGGCCGGCAGGCTCTGCAGAAGTTTCAGCAAGCCATCCAGCGAGCCTTGGCGGCTCTGCTGGCCGACCAATTGCTGGCTCACCGCCAACTGCTCCTGTCGGCTGCTCAGCGGCACGAACTTGAGCGTTTGCGAATCCTGCACCAGTGCCGAAAGCAGCGTGCCGATGCGCAACGGCTGCGGGCTGTCGATGGTCAAGGTGCTCCCGCTCAACGCCGTGTTGAGCAAACTGACCATCGAACGAAATACCGCCGCTTGTCCCGGCGTCTGTGGCAACGCTTGCGAGGTCACCACTTTGCCTTGCAACAAGGTGCCCACCGGCAATTGCGCGGTATCGATGCGGGTGAGGGTGGTGACACTACTGGCAATCGCCTGTTGCACGGTAATCGCCAGATTGCCCGCTGACGGCTGAGTGATCGCCAGACTTGTGCCTTGCGCCAGCGGTAGATTGCTGGTCGCTTGCACGGTGGTCTGGCGGCCGCTGTCCAGCGTCACCTTCAGCAACAATTGAAAGGTCTGATCCGCCTGTTTCAGCGATAACACCTCGGCCTTGGCGCTTTGCCCTGTACCGATCAAGCCTTCGACCGGCGTCAGCAGCTTGAGCAACTCGCCGACCTGCGGGCGAGCGGCCGCCGGGGTGGTGGGCGGGAGCGGGAGGATGTTCATTTCGCCTGTCATACGCGGACACAACCTGAGGAAATTGCACTCTTGAGAGTAAGGCACGGCATGTATAATGCCGCGCGTCTTGCGCTTCGATCAAAAAACATAACAATTGTTTGACGCAGCTCTCTAGATTGCGCCGTCAATGCATCTATTCTGCATCTCTTTAACGGCCGCACCAGAGCCGACTTGAACCGTATAAGGCCCGTGATCCCTTGACCAGTCCTGTCCTGCAAACCGTTGCCCTCGCGTGTGAGCGAGACCTGCGACTGCTCTTCGAAAATCTCGAATTGAGACTGGCCAGTGGCGATATGGTGCAGATCAGCGGTCCCAACGGCAGCGGTAAAACCAGTTTGTTGCGGTTGTTGTCCGGTTTGATGCAGCCGACCAGCGGTCAAGTCCTGCTCAACGGTCAGCCCCTGACTGAACAGCCTGGCGAACTGGCGCGCAACCTCTTGTGGATCGGTCATGCTGCCGGAATCAAAGACCTGCTGACTCCGGAAGAAAACCTCTCCTGGCTGTGTGCCCTGCACCAACCGGCCGAGCGCGACGCCATCTGGCAAGCACTGGCAGCGGTAGGATTGCGCGGATTCGAAGATGTTCCCTGCCACACGCTTTCCGCCGGTCAGCAACGCCGCGTAGCGCTGGCGCGTCTGTATCTCGACAGCCCGCCGCTGTGGATTCTCGATGAGCCGTTCACCGCACTCGACAAGCAGGGCGTGGCGCAACTCGAGGAACACCTGGCCGGGCACTGCGAGCGCGGTGGCCTCGTCGTCCTGACCACCCACCACACATTGGCGCGGATGCCGGCCGGTTATCGCGACATCGATCTGGGGAACTGGGCGGTATGAGTGTGTTCGGCCTGCTGGTTGCCCGTGAATCCCGATTGCTGTTTCGCCGCCCGGCGGAGCTGGCCAATCCACTGATTTTCTTTGCCATTGTCATCGCACTGTTCCCGCTGGCCGTCGGCCCGGAAACTCAAGTCTTGCAAAACCTGTCCCCGGGGTTAGTCTGGGTGGCCGCGCTGTTGTCGGTCCTGCTTTCGCTGGACGGGCTGTTTCGCAGTGACTTCGAAGACGGTTCCCTGGAACAGTGGGTCCTTTCGCCGCACCCGCTACCCCTTCTGGTTCTGGCCAAGGTGCTGGCACACTGGCTTTTTTCCGGACTGGCGCTGGTTTTGCTCTCGCCGTTGCTGGCGCTGATGCTCGGTTTGCCGGTCGCTTGTCTGCCAGTGCTGTTGTGTTCGTTGCTGCTGGGCACACCGGTGCTGAGCTTGCTCGGCGCAGTGGGCGCGGCGCTGACGGTCGGTTTGAAACGTGGCGGCCTGTTGTTGGCGCTGCTGATTCTGCCGTTGTACATCCCGGTGTTGATCCTCGGCAGTGGCGCCTTGCAGGCGGCCTTGCAAGGCATGCCGGCGACCGGGTATCTGCTGTGGCTGGGTAGCCTGACCGCCCTGGCGATCACCCTGACACCTTTTGCAATAGCGGCTGGCCTGAAGATCAGCGTCGGCGAATAATGAGGTCTGGTTAAAAATTAACCAGCAAAGACCCTGAGACCGCTCACACTGATGAGCGGCACCCGTGATGGAAACAGTATGAACTGGACCTGGTTTCACAAGCTCGGCTCGCCCAAGTGGTTCTACGGCATCAGCAGCAAGTTTTTGCCGTGGTTGAGCATCGCAGCGTTGCTGCTGATTGGTGTCGGCGTCGTTTGGGGCCTGGCCTTCGCGCCGCCGGACTATCAGCAAGGCAACAGCTTTCGCATCATCTATATCCACGTGCCTGCCGCGATGCTTGCTCAGTCGATCTACGTGATGCTGGCGGTGTGCGGCGTGGTCGGGTTGGTGTGGAAGATGAAACTGGCCGACGTCGCCCTGCAATGCGCCGCACCGATCGGCGCATGGATGACCGCCGTGGCGCTGGTCACCGGGGCGATCTGGGGCAAGCCGACCTGGGGCTCGTGGTGGGTCTGGGATGCGCGGTTGACCTCGATGCTGATTCTGCTGTTTCTGTATTTCGGTGTGATCGCGCTGGGCAACGCCATCAGCAACCGCGACAGCGCCGCCAAGGCCTGCGCCGTTCTGGCCATCGTTGGCGTGATCAACATCCCGATCATCAAATACTCGGTGGAGTGGTGGAACACCCTGCACCAGGGCGCGACCTTCACCCTCACCGAAAAACCGGCGATGCCGGCGGAAATGTGGCTGCCGCTGCTGCTGACCGTGTTGGGTTTCTACTGCTTCTTCGGCACCGTGCTGTTGCTGCGCATGCGCCTTGAAGTGCTCAAGCGCGAAGCTCGCGCCAGTTGGGTCAAAGAAGAAGTGCAGAACAGTCTGGAGGCCGCGCGATGAGTTTTGCTTCATTCGGCGACTTTCTCGCCATGGGCCATCATGGCCTGTATGTCTGGTCGGCCTACGGCATCTGTCTGGCTGTGCTGATCATTAACGTGGTGGAGCCGATCGCGGCCCGCAGGCGCTATTTGCAACAAGAGGCGCGTCGACTGCGCCGGGAGAACGGCAAGTGAATCCGCTGCGCAAGAAACGTCTGATCATCATTCTGGCCATTCTGGTCGGGGTCGGCGCTGCCGTCGGCCTGGCCTTGAGCGCCCTGCAGCAGAACATCAATCTGTTTTACACGCCGACCCAGATCGCCAACGGCGAAGCACCGCAGGACACGCGTATTCGCGCGGGTGGCATGGTCGAGAAGGGCTCGCTGCAACGTTCTCCGGATTCGCTGGACGTCAAATTCGTCGTCACCGACTTCAACAAAGCCGTGACCATCACCTATCGCGGGATCCTCCCGGATCTGTTCCGCGAAGGGCAGGGCATCGTCGCCTTGGGCAAAATCAATGCTGACGGCGTGGTGGTGGCTGATGAAGTGCTGGCCAAGCACGACGAGAAGTACATGCCGCCGGAAGTGACCAAGGCGTTGAAAGACAGCGGTCAATCCGCTCCGACCCCAGCGAAGGAGGGTTGATCGATGACTTCCGCAATTTTTATCCCTGAACTCGGCCATCTGGCGATGATTCTGGCGCTGTGTTTTGCGCTGGTGCAGGCCGTGGTGCCGTTGGTCGGTGCCTGGCGCGGTGATCGTTTCTGGATGAGTCTGGCCCAGCCGGCGGCGTGGGGGCAGTTTGCGTTTTTGCTGTTCGCGTTTGGCGCGTTGACCTACGCGTTCATGACCGACGACTTCTCCGTTGCCTATGTGGCGAACAACTCCAATACCGCGTTGCCGTGGTTCTACAAATTCAGCGCGGTGTGGGGCGCCCACGAAGGTTCGCTGCTGCTGTGGGCACTGATCCTCGGCGGCTGGACTTTCGCCGTGTCGGTGTTCTCCCGGCAATTGCCGCAAGTCATGCTGGCGCGGGTGCTGGCGGTAATGGGCATGATCAGCACCGGTTTCCTGCTGTTCCTGATCCTCACGTCCAACCCGTTCAAGCGCATCCTGCCGCAAATGCCCAGCAATGGCGCCGACCTGAACCCGTTGTTGCAAGACATCGGCCTGATCGTGCATCCGCCGATGTTGTACATGGGTTATGTCGGCTTTTCGGTGGCGTTCGCCTTCGCCATTGCGGCGTTGATGGGCGGGCGACTTGATGCCGCGTGGGCACGCTGGTCGCGTCCATGGACCATCGTTGCCTGGGCCTTTCTCGGCATCGGCATCACCCTCGGCTCGTGGTGGGCGTACTACGAACTCGGCTGGGGCGGCTGGTGGTTCTGGGACCCGGTGGAAAACGCCTCGTTCATGCCTTGGCTGGTCGGCACCGCGTTGATTCACTCGCTGGCGGTCACCGAGAAACGTGGCGTGTTCAAGAGCTGGACGGTGTTGCTGGCGATTGCTGCATTCTCGCTGAGCCTGCTCGGTACGTTCCTCGTGCGTTCCGGCGTGCTGACCTCGGTACACGCGTTCGCCTCCGACCCGGAACGTGGTGTATTCATCCTGATCTTCCTGCTGTTTGTCGTCGGTGGTTCGCTGACGTTGTTCGCCCTGCGCGCGCCCGTGGTCAAGAGCCAGGTCGGTTTCAACCTGTGGTCGCGGGAAACCCTGCTGCTGGGCAATAACCTCGTTCTGGTCGTCGCCGCGTCGATGATCCTGCTCGGCACGCTGTACCCGCTGATTCTTGATGCCATCAGCGGCGCCAAGCTGTCGGTCGGCCCGCCGTATTTCAACGCGCTGTTCATTCCGTTGATGGCGCTGTTGATGCTGGTGATGGCGGTCGGTGTGGTCGTGCGTTGGAAAGACACGCCGGTGAAATGGCTGGTTGGCATGCTCACGCCAGTGTTGCTCGGCAGTGTTGCGCTGGCAGTGGTGGCCGGTATCGCTTACGGCGATTTCAACTGGGCGGTGATCGCCACCTTCCTGCTCGCAGCGTGGGTGTTGCTCGCCGGGGTGCGCGACATCTTCGACAAGACCCGCCACAAAGGTTTGATCAAAGGCTTGCCGACGTTGACCCGCAGCTACTGGGGCATGCAGATCGCCCACCTCGGCATCGCCGTCTGCGCGCTGGGCGTGGTGTTGTCGAGTCAGAACAGTGCTGAACGCGACTTGCGTCTGGCGCCGGGCGAGTCGATGGCCCTGGCCGGTTATCAATTTGTGTTCGAAGGCGCCAAGCACTTCGAAGGGCCGAACTTCACCTCCGACAAGGGCACCATTCGGGTGATCCGTGACGGCAAGGAAATCAGTGTGCTGCACCCGGAAAAACGTCTGTACACCGTACAGAACTCGGTGATGACCGAAGCCGGGATCGACGCCGGTTTCACCCGTGACCTTTACGTCGCGCTCGGCGAGCCGCTGGAAAACGGTGCGTGGGCGGTGCGTGTACACGTTAAACCGTTCGTGCGCTGGATCTGGTTCGGCGGCCTGCTCACAGGCGCAGGCGGGCTGCTAGCGGCAATGGATCGACGTTATCGGGTCAAGGTGAAATCCAAAGTGCGTGAAGCGCTGGGCATGACGGGAGCGGCTGCATGAGACGTTGGTTGATGCTGGCGCCACTGGCGATTTTCCTGCTGGTGGCGGTATTCCTTTATCGCGGTCTGTACCTCGATCCGGCGGAGCTGCCGTCGGCGATGATCAACAAACCGTTTCCGGAGTTTTCGCTGCCGTCGGTGCAGGGCGACAAGACCCTGACCCGCGCTGACATTCTCGGCAAACCGGCGCTGGTCAATGTCTGGGGCACGTGGTGCATTTCCTGCCGGGTCGAACACCCGGTGCTGAATAAACTCGCCGAGCGCGGCGTGGTGATCTACGGCATCAACTACAAGGACACCAACGCCGATGCCTTGAAGTGGCTGGCCGAATTTCACAATCCGTATGCGCTGGACATCCGCGACGACGAGGGTTCGCTGGGCCTGAACCTCGGCGTGTATGGCGCGCCGGAAACCTTCTTCATCGACGCCAAGGGCATCATTCGCGACAAGTACGTGGGTGTGATCGATGAGCAAGTCTGGCGCGAGAAACTCGCGGCCAAGTATCAGGCGCTGGTCGATGAGGCCAAGCCATGAAGCGCTTTCTAGCCGCCGTGGTGTTGGGCTTGAGTCTGGTCGGTGTAGCCCACGCTGCCATCGACACCTACGAGTTCGCCAAAGAAGGTGACCGTGAGCGTTTTCGCGAGCTGACCAAGGAGCTGCGCTGCCCCAAGTGCCAGAATCAGGACATCGCCGATTCCAACGCACCGATTGCCGCTGACCTGCGCAAAGAGATTTTTCGCATGCTCGGCGAGGGCAAGGACAACCAGCAGATCATCGATTTCATGGTTGATCGCTACGGTGATTTCGTCCGCTACAAACCGGCACTCAACGCCAAGACGGCGTTGCTGTGGTTCGGCCCGGCGGGCTTGTTGCTCGGCGGTTTTGTGGTGATCGCGGTGATCGTCCGCCGTCGTCGCGGCCAGCGCGCCGAGACCCCGCAAGCGCTGTCCATCGAAGAGCGTCAGCGCCTCGACCAACTGTTGGATAAAAACCAAGAATGATTGATTTCTGGCTTGCCGCAGGGCTGTTGCTTCTGGTCGCCCTGAGTTTTCTGCTGATCCCTGTTCTGCGTGAACGCCGCGCCCAGCGTGAAGAGGATCGTACTGCCCTGAACGTCGCGATGTATCAGGAGCGTGTTGCCGAGTTGCAGTCGCAACAGGCCGAGGGTGTGCTGGATGCCGCGCAGATGGACAGCGGTCGTGCCGAAGCCGCGCGTGAACTGCTCGCCGATACCGAAGGTGTGGCGGCGCCGCGCGTCTCGAAGCTGGGCAAACCGTTGCCGCTGCTGGCGGCAGTGCTGGTGCCGGTCTTGGGCCTGGGCCTGTATCTGCACTTCGGCGCTGCCGACAAGGTCGAACTGACCCGCGAATTCGCCCAGGCACCGCAGTCGATGGAAGAGATGACCCAGCGTCTGGAGCGCGCCGTTGCCGCGCAGCCGGACTCCGCTGAAGGGCTGTACTTCCTCGGGCGCACCTACATGGCTCAGGAGCGTCCGGCAGACGCGGCGAAGATGTTCGAGCGCGCCGCCAACCTCGCCGGTCGTCAGCCGGAACTGCTCGGCCAGTGGGCACAGGCGCAGTATTTTGCCGATGGCAAAAAATGGTCGGACAAAATTCAGGCCCTGACCGATGAAGCGTTGAAGGCAGATCCGAAAGAAGTCACCAGCCTCGGTCTGCTCGGCATCGCCGCATTCGAAGGTGAGCGCTATCAGCAAGCCATCGATTACTGGAACCGCCTGTTGGCGCAATTGCCGCCGGACGACAAATCCCGCGAAGCGCTGCAAGGCGGGATCGAGCGAGCCGTAGAGCGCCTGCAAGCCAGTGGTGGCAAAGTCGCTCAGGCAACAGCGCCAAAAGCAGCCTTGTTGAAGGTCAGCGTCGATCTCGCCAGCGAACTCAAAGGCAAGGTGCAACCGGGTGACAGCGTGTTCATCTTCGCCCGCGCTACTTCCGGGCCTCCGGCGCCGCTGGCGGCCAAGCGTCTGACCGTGGCGGATCTGCCGGTAACGGTCGAACTGGGCGATGCCGACGCCATGATGCCGCAGTTGAAACTGTCGAACTTCCCTGAAGTCCAACTGGTTGCGCGCATCTCCCGGGCCGGTCAGCCGACCGCCGGGGAGTGGATTGGTCGCAGCGGGCCTCTTGCCAGCAGCACCACCGCGCTACAAAAACTGACCATCGACAGCCCGGACAAGTAACCGGGTAACACAGGAAAGCACCGCCATGCATACCCTCGCCCGAATCACGGTTCTCACATTGGCCCTGGGCTTGAGTGCATGTGCGGTGCAACGACCGGAATCGCACACCAACCTGCCGCCGATCCCGCCGTCGCAACCCAGCGCGACCCCGTCGACCTCACCGACACCAGGCAAAAGCATTCCGGCCAAACCGGCAAAACCGGTCCCGCGCACTTCGGCAAGCTTCGCTCCGCCACCGGGTGGCAATAGCCATTGGGATCAGAAACTCGGTGTTTACGTGCTCGACGACCAGTCCAACACCTTCTACCGCCAACGCACCTACTTCCGCTGGAACAATGGCTGGAGCCGCTCGATCAGCCCCAACGGCCCGTGGGAAGACACCGACATCCACGGCGTGCCGCCGGGATTGGGCAAGCGATTCGGTCAGTAAATGAAAACGGCGATCTTCGGATCGCCGTTTTGATAATGGGTGCTGCTGAAAACATTAAAGCCTGTAGACCCGAGGCTGAATGGATATCGGCCGTGGGCTAAAATTTCATGCGTTTTTTTCGGCAGATAATTCAGAGCTTTGATTTGCATACTTCGCCAACGGGTCATGGTGATGGTTATCAAAGTGGGCAGTTCGCCAATCTGGTCTGGTGGAGATACCCAAGGACCTGAGTAGAGCCAAAGCCTGATTCCTGACAGGCCAGCGATTTTTTATTCCGAATGGTCGGGATATCAAAACAACGCTGGTGACTTCAGACCTTCCAGGTGCCCCCATGGTGAAAGAAGATGTGCAAGATCCTTACTCCTTCCGTGAGCAGTCAAGATTCACGCTGAAGGAACTGATGGATGCGTTGCTACGGCGATACCAATGCCCCGAGCATAAATTGCTCGATTTTGACCAGCACTCCACAATCGCAATCGAGCTTGATGGCGTCTCGGATGTTTTCATCACCGTGGACGACGATCGCTTATGGGTCTGGAGTGTGCTCGCCGACCTGCGTCTGCCTATGCTCGTGGCCAACGCGGCCGAGGTGTTTTCCTTGTTGAGCAAGCCTGTATTCGGTTTCGAAACAGGGCAACTGGCGCTGAGTGAAGGGGCCGAGGGTTACGAGTTGAAGGGACTGGTCGATTTGCGCAGCCTGGAACACGAACCAGGATTTTCCCTGGTCATCGAGCAGTTCCATCGCCGGCTTGAGGTGCTGTGCACCCTCATCAAGGAGTTTCCACATGCCGATACATAATATTCCCGGCGTCAGTGTTGCCTTCTCTGTACAGGCAGCGCAAACCGATCCGCAGCCTGCCGCCACCCCCGCAGGAATGTCTATCAGGTCGGTCACCAACCCTCTTCATGCTCCGGCGCAGCCTGCTGCCCATGCTCCAGCGGCCGTGGCCCAGCGCGAGTTCATCGCGAAAAACGCCTTTGCCAGTGACGCTGACTTCGAACGTCATATGGTCACTCAGTTGCAACGCTTTACCGCCGGAGAAAAGCTGCCCGAGCGCGAGCTGAATCAGCTGAACGCATGGCGATCGAATGCCAACTATCTGTCCAAAGCAATTGCCCAGGAAATGCAGCTGTCCAGAGAGATCCGTGAAGGGGCTCCTCATGGAAAAGAAGCCAGGCACGTGCAGAAGTTGTCGGCGCCGCTGGAAAGCATTCTTGATCATAGTGTCGGGAAAAGTGTCTTCACCCGTGATGTGGACTTTCGCGAAATGCAGGGCCTGCTCAAGTCCGAGCGTTTTCTATCGGTCAATGAGCGCCAGTTGAACGGGATAGGGCGAATCAGAAAAATGGCCGACTTCAACCGTGGCGGGGCCATGGGCACCTATACACGGGTGGTGTCAGACAAACGTATCGACCAGGCCAAGACCGCAGCGGCCTACCAGCAACTGCCTCCGTTAGGGATCGGTTCCATTGGTAATTCAGGCATAACCATTACCCTCGATGGCAAGACAGCCCTGAGCAAGATCAGCCATCCCCTGGAGCTTTGGCATAACGACCGGGATTCCGCGGGGCGTATTCTCGGTCGGGTCGCGCAGGCACCCAGTGAGCGAGAGGGCGCCAAGGTCGGCAGGAGCGGCGAAAGGTATCTCGGTCAGCGCAATCCCTTGTATTACAAGCGTGACGACCTAGAGCGCCTGTATCCATTGAAGGCTCTGAACCCCGACCGGTTGGCGCGGATTGCCAGCGAGAGCCATACGCACTTGAAGGACATCCTCGAGACGCCCGGAGCCCATACGGACCACAACGAGCAAGTGTGGCTGACTCCGCCCAGCCTGGCCGCGGTCAAGGCGATCTTTATCCAGAAGCAACTGGACAGGCCGCCAGCGCTGATCGCGAAAACGCCGGACGAACTCATCCGCGAAAACGAGCGCCACCAAAGCAAGATCCAACAACTGAAGGAACGCAGCGTCCTGCTCGAACAGCAATACCGCGCGGGCAGCCTGACCCATCCCGAGATGGTCGCGGGCAAGGCGCCTCTGATGAGCCAGTCAAGAAAACTCGAAGAAACACCTTATCCCTACAAAATCGTCGATCAGAGCGCGCGACTGCCCAAGGAAGTACGCGTGCCTTCTTTCTGGAAAGACGGGAATGTTCCCGCAGGCTATGAAGGCCTGCGCGACAGGCTGGGTATGGAGGGCGTGGCGCTGGCTGATCTGATTACCCATGTCAGCCCGAATACCAAGCGCGCCGATTTGCCGGCCATGGCGGACGAGGTGTTACAGCGCGGGAAAGAGCCGAAACAACCTTGAACCTTTCAGGCCATGGATGGCCAGGAACTACAGTCAGGGACGATGGCGCGCGACGCTAAAAGTTGGCGACATCAGCGGCTCGCCTCTAGCAAATTCTGCACATACTCAACAAACACCCGTGCCTTTGCACTCGCCATCCGGCCTGTCGGAAACACCGCCCACAGATCCTGGTCCGGCAGCGTCCAGTCCTGCATTACCGGCACGACTGCGCCGCTGGCCAGTTCCGGGGCGAACATCCATTGCGAGGCAATCGTCAGGCCCTGATCGGCCAGGACGGAGGCGCGCAAACCCTCGGCGGCGCTGACACGGATGCGGCCGCTGAGGGTTTGCGTGTGTTGCGCTGTGCCTTGAGTGAAAGTCCAGGTGGCGCCGCCGCTCAGGTTGTAGACGATGCCTTGATGCAGTTCCAGTTCGGCAGGGCAGGTGGGTACGCCGTGACGGGCGAAATACGCCGGCGAGCCGAGCACTACACGGCGGCAGTCGGCGATCTTGCGCGCGGTCAGGCTCGAGTCGCTGAGCGGGCCCATACGCAAAGCGACGTCGATGCCTTCCTCGACGAGGTTGATGTTGCGGTCGTCGAGAAGCAGGTCGATGTTCAGTTGTGGATGCTGGTCGAGGAAGGGACCCAGTTGCGGCACGATGTGCAGGCGGCCGAAGGTCACGGCGGCGCTGATACGCAGGTTGCCGCTCAAACCACTGGCGCTGCCACGGGCGGCGTTGTCCGCTTCGTTGGTTTCTTCGATGGCGCGCTTGGCCCGCTCGAAGAATGCCAGCCCGGCTTCGGTCGGGGTCAGGCCGCGGGTCGAGCGCAACAACAGACTTACGGCCAGGCGCTTTTCCAGTTGAGCGATGGTCTTCGACACGGCGGGCTGGCCGATTTCCAAACGCCGGGCGGCGGCGGAAAACGAGCCGGTTTCCACGACGTAGACGAAGGTCTCCATGGCGGCGAGGCGGTCCATCTCATGTCCTTGCACAATCTTGAGGCTGTTGAATAACCCTGTAGGAGTGAGCCTGCTCGCGATAGCGGTGATTCAGCAACATCAATGTGTCTGATACACCGTATTCGCGAGCAGGCTCACTCCTGCAGGGGGAATGTGTTGTTGATCAGAACGCAGCTTTGCCGACGGACGCACCGCCATCGACAAACAGTGTCTGCCCGGTGATGAAACCGCTTTGTTCGGACAACAGAAACGCAATCGCCGAAGCGATCTCTTCCGGATGTCCCAAACGCCCCATCGGCACTCCGGCCAGCGCCCGCCCAATGCCCTTGCTGGCACCGGTGATGAGGAAAGTACGTCGGGTCATGGCAACTCCTTGGAAGGTCTGTCGGACGGTCGTGAGTGTAATCTGACCGAAGCGTGTGGAGCGGGTCTTTGCTGAACATAAACACTGGAGCAGCGTGCCGCAGCTCCTACAGAGGGATCGCCGTATCGAATTGACGCTGTTAGCGCGAGGATGAAGTTAAGCCGTCGCCAGCGAACGTCCCTGCGATGCACTCAAAAACCGCAACAACGCCAACAACGGAAACGCACTGCCAACAATCACGATCCACAACCAGCCGCCATACTCATATACCGCGCTGGCCACCGACGAGCCAAAGGCGCCGCCGATGAAGATGCTGGTCATGTACAGCGCGTTCAGGCGACCGCGGCTTTTGGCGTCCAGCGAGTACACCGCACGTTGGCCGAGGACCATGTTCATCTGCACGCAGAAGTCGAGCACCACGCCGGTTACCGCCAGGCCGATCACGCTGTAGGCCGGGTGGATGAAGGCGGGCAGGAAGCTCAGGCTGGCGAACAGCATGGCCAACAGCGAGGCGAGGCGGGTGTGGCCAGCGTCGGCCAGGCGTCCGGCGATGGGGGCGGCGATGGCACCGATGGCGCCGACCAGGGCGAAAATCGCGATCTCGCTTTGCGGCAGGCCATGGTTACGTGCCAGCTCCAGCGGCACCGCGGTCCAGAACAGACTGAACGTGGCGAACATGCAACCCTGGTAAAACGCACGCTGACGCAGCACTGGTTGTTGGCGCAGCAGTGTCCACAGCGACCCGAGCAGTTGCCCGTACGTGGCGCTGTGATCCGGTTGGCGCTTGGGCACAGTCAGCGCCAGCACCACACTGATCGCCGCCATCAATGCTGCCGCGATCATGAACATCGCCCGCCAACCGAAATGGTCGGCGACCACGCTCGACACCGGCCGCGCCAGCAGGATACCCAACAGCAAGCCGCCCATGATCCCGCCGACCACGCGACCACGAGATTCTTCCGGCGCCAGATGCGCGGCCAGCGGAATCAGAATCTGCACCGACACCGAACTGAAACCCACCAGTAGCGAGATCAGCAGAAACAGGTTGGGCTGATCGGTAAACGCCGCCGCCAACAGGCTGGCAATCGCCACCACCGTGGTGATGATCATCAGCCGACGGTTTTCCAGCAGATCACCCAACGGCACCAGGAAGAACAGGCCCAGCGCATAACCGATCTGCGTCAGCGAGACGATGAAGCTGGCCATGGTGTCGGTGAGGCCAATGTCCGGTGCGATCAAGCCGATGATCGGCTGCGCGTAGTAGATGTTGGCAACGATGGCGCCGCAGCAGAAGGCGAACAGCAGCACCATGCCTCGGGTCATCGTGTGGGTTGTGGCGGTCATAAGGGTTCTCGATGCAGCGAAAGGGAATGCGGTGAGGCTAAGGGTTAATCCGCAAGGGCAGAAGGCGCCGGCGATTGATATCAGTTATTCCGTTGCGGAATGGCTGGGTGCTAGCGGCGTGTCATCCATCGGCGGACCTTGCGTCCGACCGTTGCGGGTCGATGATACATTCACTTACATCCTGTTCGATAGCGTGCTTATGTCTGCATTGGCTTGTTCAACATTGATGACCGGAGGATTGCAATGTTTCGTCAGAGGCTTCACCACATAGCAACGATTGTCCTGATCAGTCTGCTGGGCGCGGTGAGCGTGCAGGCTGCTGATGCCCCCGGCATGCGCCTCGGCGTGCGCGGCGAGATCGCCGGGGTCAGTGCCGACTCACTGAAAGTCCACGTCAACAGCGGTGAAAACGTGCTGATTCAGTTGACCAGTGACACCAAGGTCCGCGCCGTCACCCTGGCCAATATCGAAGACATCAAACCCGGCAGTTACATTGGCGCGGCGGCCATGCCGCAGGAGGACGGCACACTCAAGGCGCTGGAGGTGCATGTGTTTCCGCCGGAGCTGGCGGGCAGCGGTGACGGGCATCGACCGTTCGACCTGGCCAAGGGCAGCAGCATGACCAATGGCAGTGTCGGCGACCTGGTAGTGAGCAATGGTCGGGTGCTGACGGTGAACTACAAGGGCGGCCAGCAGAAGATCCTGGTGCCGGAGGACGTGCCGATCGTCAACCTGACGCCGGGCGATAGAAGCTTGCTGAAGGTCGGGGTGAAGATCGTTACGTTCGTCACGCAAGGGGTGGATGGCACGCTGACGGCGCAATCGATTTCTGCAGGCAAGGATGGGGTGACGCCACCGATGTAACCGCCTGAACACCTATCACTGTGGGAGCGAGCCTGCTCGCGAAAGCGGTCTGGCATTCAATGATGTGCTGGCTGATCTGACGCTTTCGCGAGCAGGCTCGTTCCCACAGGGGGCGGTGTTAGATGTCAATATGCGCACAAAAAAGGCGACCTCAGTGGGTCGCCTTTTTCATTTCAGCTCAAGCCTTACTGGCCCGTGTAAATCTGATCAAACACCCCACCATCATTGAAGTGGGTCTTCTGCACGGTGCGCCAGTCACCAAAGGTCTTCTCCACCGACAGGAAGTCGACTTTCGGGAAACGGTCGGTGTACTTCGCCAGCACCGCCGGATCACGTGGGCGCAGGTAGTTCGCCGCAGCAATCTCCTGACCTTGCGGTGACCACAGGTACTTCAGGTACTCATCCGCCGCTGCGCGCGAACCTTTCTTGTCGACGACTTTGTCGACCACCGACACCGGCGGCTCAGCCTCAGCAGAAACGCTCGGGTAGATCACTTCGAACTGATCACGACCAAATTCGCGGGCGATCATTTCCGCTTCGTTCTCGAAGGTCACCAGCACGTCGCCAATCTGGTTGGTCATGAACGTGGTGGTCGCGGCGCGGCCGCCGGTATCCAGCACAGGTGCTTGCTTGAACAGTTTGCCGACAAAGTCCTTGGCCTTGTTTTCGTCGCCACCGTTCTTCAGCACATAACCCCAGGCCGAGAGGTAGGTGTAGCGGCCGTTGCCCGAGGTTTTCGGGTTCGGCACGATCACCTGCACGCCATCCTTGAGCAGATCCGGCCAGTCTTTCAGGGCTTTCGGGTTGCCCTTGCGGACGATGAACACAGTGGCCGAGGTGAAGGGCGCGCTGTTGTTCGGCAGGCGCGTGACCCAGTTGTCCGGAACCAGTTTGCCGTTGTCGGCCAGAGCGTTGATGTCGGTCGCCATGTTCATGGTGATGACGTCAGCCGGCAGGCCATCGATCACCGAGCGCGCTTGCTTGCTCGAACCGCCGAAGGACATCTGTACGGTGATGTTTTCGTTGTGTTCGGCTTGCCAGTGTTTCTGGAACGCGGCGTTGTAGTCCTTGTAGAAATCGCGCATCACGTCGTAGGAAACGTTCAGCAAGGTCGGTGCGGCTTGAGCCACGCTACCGAAGGCGAGACCGGCGGCGAGAAGTGAGGCGCCAAAGAGTTTTTTCACTGCGCATTCCTTGTTCTATCTGTGTAGGAGCAGGGGGTGATGTTCAATTGCCACTGACTATAACGGGGCTCGCATAGTCGCTTAAAGATTAAAAAGCTCTGTGCTTATTCGATTTTCTTGAACAGCTGATTGCCGCAACGCGAGCAGAACGCAGCGCCGTGTTCGTGGCTGTTTTTCTTGCACGCCGGGCAGTCGTGTTGCAGTTGTTCGCCGCGCATGGCGTTGGCCAGTTCGGCGGTGAAAATCCCGGTGGGTACAGCGATGATCGAGTAACCGGTGATCATCACCAGCGACGAAATCACCTGACCCAGCGGTGTCTTTGGCACGATGTCGCCGAAACCCACGGTGGTCAACGTGACGATAGCCCAATAGATGCCTTTGGGAATGCTGGTGAAGCCGTGCTCCGGGCCTTCAATCACGTACATCAGGGTGCCGAACACCGTCACCAGGGTGCAGACGCTGACCAGAAACACAACGATCTTCTGCTTGCTGCCGCGCAGCGCCGACATCAGATAGTTGGCTTGTTTGAGATACGGACTGAGCTTGAGTACGCGGAAAATCCGCAGCATCCGGATAATCCGGATGATCAGCAGGTACTGCGCATCGCTGTAATACAGCGCGAGGATGCCGGGCACGATCGCCAGCAAATCCACCAGCCCATAAAAACTGAAGGCGTAGCGCAGCGGCTTCGGTGAGCAATACAGACGCAGGATGTACTCACCGAGAAAGATGATCGTGAAGCCCCACTCGATGTAAGCCAGCACATCAGCATAGTTCTGGTGGATGCTGTCGATACTGTCGAGCATCACGATCACCAGACTGGCGAGGATGATCAACAGCAAGATGCCGTCGAAGCGCCGCCCGGCGAGGGTGTCGCTCTGGAAAATCATGACGTAAAGCCGCTCACGCCAGTTGTTGCTGCTGTCCATGGAAAACGCCTGAATCAAAGATCAGCGCAGCCTAGGTTGATTCTCCCCATGAGCGCAAGGCGTGCTGTCGACGTTGGCCTTGCCAAGCATCTGGATACCGGCGCGGATCAGCCAGCAGGCGAGGATGAACGGCGCGGTCAGCGTGGCCAGGCCGATGGCGGCGAACAGCGGTGTGACCAGCAGCGCCACAACAATGCCGAGCAACGGCAACCACGGTTGTTGACGCTGGGCGCTGAAGGCGAGGGCGGCGAGTACCGCGTTGAAACTGCCGAGGCCGAACAGTGCGGCGCTGGTTTCGTGGTGCAGCAGGCTCGAACCGAGGCCAATCGCCGAGGCCAGCAGCGCCCAGCAAAAAGCCCGGCGATCAGCGATCAGCAAACCAGCGGCGATCAGTGCGCCGGCCAGCGGATGACCGAGAAACATCACCTGACCCAAACCGCGCAGTTCAGCGGCGAACAGGTTCAGCGTGTTCATCTCGATGTGCGCCATTGGCGCCGAAGGCTCGGCGAACAGCAGCAGGATCCAGCTCATGGCCACGAACGGCGAGGTGTAGGCCGGTATGGCTCGGCTGCGGTAAACATGTTTGAGCCATTGCTGCGTGACCATCGCACTGAGGCCGCCGGCGGCGAGAATCAGCGGCGGCAGCAATGGCGACCAGGGGAAATACAGGCTCAGCAACAAACCAAGCAACACGCCGTTGTAGCTGAACAACCCGGCCTGACGATCAGCCTTGGCATAGTTGCGCCGTTGCGCGGTGAGTAATCCGGCGACGGCGCCGAGCAGCGCACCGGAGAACAGCACTGGCGCTGTCAGCAGGATCGCCAGCAGACACAGCAGGCCGCACAGCGGATGGCGCTGGAGGAATATTTGACTGAAACCGTTGAGCAAAGCCTCGGCCCAGTCGGGGCAGTGGGTGTTGAAAGAGTTGGCAGACATGGCAGTTCTGAAGGTCAGTGAAACCGAGTCGCCTGCTTCGCCAGCAGGCTGGCTCCCACATTGAATCTTTGTTCAGTCATTGAGTTTGTGATGCACACAAATCAACTGTGGGAGCGGGCTTGCTCGCGAAGAGGCCAGTTGTAGCGCTCAAGCATTTTGATTGAAGGAATAACCGCTATTCCCACAGGTGCTTTTTGAGCATGTTTAGATCAATGTTTCGATACGCAGCGAGTTGGTCGACCCCGGCTGCCCGAACGGCACACCGGCGGTGATCAACAGCGTGTCACCGCGCTCGGCCATACCTTGTGCCTGGGCAATTTCCAGTGCGGTCGAACACACCTCGTCGACCTGCCGCAAACGATCGTTGACCACCGAATGAATCCCCCAGGCCACGCTCAAACGGCGCGCGGTCTGCAGGTTCGGCGTCAGGTTGAGGATCGGTGCTTTCGGCCGTTCCCGCGCCGCACGCAAACTCGAGGTGCCCGACTCGCTGTAGTTGACCAGCACCGCCACCGGCAGCACGTTGCTGATGCGACGGATCGCGCAACTGATCGCATCGGAAACCGTCGCTTCGGCTTTTGGTCGGCTGACGTCGAGTTGCGTCTGGTAGTCCGGGCCGTTTTCCACCTGGCGGATGATCTTGCTCATCATCTGCACGGCTTCCAGCGGGTATTCGCCCGACGCGGTTTCTGCCGAGAGCATGACCGCATCGGCGCCTTCGGCCACAGCGTTGGCAACGTCGGTCACCTCAGCGCGGGTCGGGGCAGGGGAGAAGCGCATCGATTCCAGCATCTGGGTTGCCACCACCACCGGTTTACCGAGTTCGCGGCATGTGGTGATGATGTTTTTCTGAATCTGCGGCACGCTCTCGGCGGGCACTTCGACGCCCAGATCACCGCGGGCCACCATGATCGCGTCGCTCAGTTCGGCGATTTCGCGCAGTTGCTCGACTGCCGATGGCTTCTCGATTTTCGCCATCAGAAAGGCTTTGTCGCCGATCAGTTCGCGCGCTTCGATGATGTCTTGCGGACGCTGCACAAACGACAGCGCGACCCAATCCACGCCCAGCTCCAGACCGAAGCTCAGGTCGCGACGATCCTTGGCGGTCAGTGGGCTCAGGTCGAGCACTGCTTGCGGCACGTTCACACCTTTACGGTCGGACAGTTCGCCGCCGTTGAGCACGGTGGTGTCGATCGCGTCGGAGTACTTGGTCACTACGCGCAGACGCAGTTTGCCGTCGTCGAGCAGCAGATCCATGCCGGCTTCCAGCGCCGCGATGATCTCCGGATGCGGCAGGTTCACCCGGCGTTCATCGCCCGGTGTGACGTCCAGATCAAGCCGGAATGCCTGACCGCGATGCAATTGCACCTTGCCGTCGGCGAACTTGCCGACGCGCAGTTTCGGCCCTTGCAGGTCCATCAGAATGCCCAGCGGATAGTTGAGCTGGCGCTCGACCTCGCGGATCCACTGATAGCGCTTGGCGTGGTCGGCGTGATCGCCGTGGCTGAAGTTGAGGCGGAAGATATTCACCCCGGCCTCGACCAGTTCACGGATGTCGTCGATGCCATCGACCGCAGGCCCGAGGGTGGCGAGGATTTTGACCTTTTTATCAGGCGTCATGATTTAGAGTTCTCAAGGATCAGGATGGCGCGGAAGTCGTTGACGTTGGTGCGGGTCGGCTCGGTGACGATCAGCGCATCGAGCGCCGCGAAATAGCCGTAGCCGTTGTTGTTATCCAGTTCGTCGCTGGCGCTTAGGCCCAGAGCGGCGGCGCGGGCGTAGCTGTCCGGGGTCATGATCGCGCCGGCGTTGTCTTCCGAGCCGTCGATGCCGTCGGTGTCACCGGCCAGGGCGTAGACGCCGGGCTGACCCTTGAGGCTGTCGGTCAGGCTGAGGAGGAATTCGGCGTTACGTCCGCCACGGCCATTGCCGCGCACGGTCACCGTGGTTTCGCCGCCGGAGAGGATCACGCACGGCGCAGCCAGTGGCTGGCCATGGTTGATGATCTGCCGGGCGATACCGGCGTGGACTTTTGCCACCTCGCGGGATTCACCTTCCAGGTCGCCGAGGATCAGCGTGCTGAAACCGGCCTGACGGCATTTCACCGCAGCGGCGTCCAGCGATTGCTGCGGACGGGCGATCAACTGGAAGTGACTGCGGGCCAGGCTCGGATCACCGGGTTTGACGGTTTCCGACTCGGGGCTTTGTAGCCAGTTGCGTACCGAGGCCGGGATCTCGATGCCGTAGCGCTTGATGATCGCCAGCGCTTCGGTGGAGGTGCTTGGGTCGGCCACGGTCGGGCCGGAAGCGATGACCGTAGCGAGGTCGCCCGGTACATCGGAAATCGCATAGGTATAAACAGTCGCCGGCCAGCAGGCCTTGCCGAGACGGCCGCCCTTGATCGCCGAGAGGTGCTTGCGCACACAGTTCATCTCACCGATGGTCGCGCCGGATTTGAGCAGGGCTTTGTTGATCGACTGTTTGTCGGCGAGGGTGATGCCGTCGGCCGGCAGCGCCAACAGGGCAGAGCCGCCACCGGAGAGCAGGAAGATCACGCGGTCGTCTTCAGTCAGGTTGCTGACCAGCTCCAGCACGCGTTTGGCCACGGCCAGGCCGGCAGCGTCCGGGACCGGGTGCGCGGCTTCGACCACTTCGATTTTTTCGCATGGGGCGCCGTGACCGTAACGGGTCACGACCAGGCCTGTGACTTCACCTTCCCAGCAGCGCTCGACCACTTGCGCCATGGCGGCGGCGGCTTTGCCGGCGCCGATGACGATCACGCGGCCGGTGCGGTCGGCGGGCAGATGAGCTTCGAGGACTTGGTTCGGATGGGCCGCGTCGATGGCTGTGGCAAACAGCTCGCGCAGCAGTTGTTGCGGATCGACCGACATGGCGGGCTCCCGGAATTCTTGTTATTCGAAAGGGCAACTCAGATCCCTTGTGGGAGCGAGCCTGCTCGCGAAGGCGGTGTGTCAGCCAACATGGATGTTGAATGTGCAACCGCTTTCGCGAGCAGGCTCGCTCCCACAGGGTTTTGTGCAGGGCTTATTTTTTGTCGCGAATCGAGAAGTTGGCCATGTGTTCCAGACCCTTGATCAGCGCCGAGTGGTCCCAGTTGCTGCCACCGATGGCCGCGCAGGTGCTGAACACTTGCTGGGCGTTGGCAGTGTTCGGCAGATTGATGTTCAGCTCCTTGGCACCTTGCAGGGCCAGGTTCAGGTCCTTCTGGTGCAGGCTGATACGGAAGCCCGGATCGAAGGTGCCTTTGATCATGCGCTCGCCGTGTACTTCGAGGATCTTCGAGGAGGCGAAACCACCCATCAGCGCTTCACGCACCTTGGCTGGATCCGCACCGTTTTTCGAAGCGAACAGCAAAGCTTCAGCGACGGCCTGAATGTTCAGGGCAACGATGATCTGGTTTGCCACTTTCGCGGTCTGACCGTCGCCATTGCCGCCGACCAGCGTGATGTTCTTGCCCATGGCCTGGAACAGCGGCAGCGCGCGTTCGAAGGCATCGGCGTCGCCACCGACCATGATGCTCAGCGTTGCGGCTTTGGCGCCGACTTCACCGCCGGATACCGGTGCGTCGAGGTACTGCGCGCCTTTTTCGTTGATCTTGGCGGCGAACGCCTTGGTGGCGGTCGGCGAGATCGAGCTCATGTCGATGACGACTTTGCCTTTGCCGATACCGGCAGCCACGCCGTCGGCGCGGAACAGCACGTCATCGACCTGCGGGGTATCCGGGACCATGACGATGATGAACTCGGCTTCCTGCGCCACTTCGCGCGGGTTCGCCAACGCGACGGCGCCAGCGGCCACCAGGTCGGCAGGCGCGGCGTCGTGGTGCGCTGACAGGAACAGGCTGTGACCGGCTTTCTGCAGGTTCGCCGCCATTGGGTGGCCCATGATGCCGGTGCCGATAAATCCGATTTTAGCCATGAGAAAATCCTCTTGTTTTTGTCTTGCTCAAGCAAATAGGAGAGCTGCTTTTATGTGGGAGCGAGCCTGCTCGCGAATGCGGTATGCCAGGCGCCACTGATGGTGAATGTGCCGGCCTCTTCGCGAGCAAGCCCGCTCCCACAGGTTTTGCGTTGTTCTTAAATTGCGTTATGGGTTTTCAGCCAGCCCAGACCTGCTTCGGTGGTGGTCAGCGGCTTGTATTCACAGCCGACCCAACCCTGATAACCAATGCGGTCGAGGTGTTCGAACAGGAAGCGGTAGTTGATTTCACCGGTGCCTGGTTCGTTGCGCCCCGGGTTGTCCGCGAGCTGCACATGGTTGATCTCGCCCAGGTGCGATTGCAGGGTACGGGCCAGATCGCCTTCCATGATTTGCATGTGATAGATGTCGTATTGCAGGAACAGATTGGCGCTGCCGACCTGCTCGCGAATCGACAGGGCTTGCGCCGTGTTATTCAGGTAGAAGCCCGGAATGTCGCTGGTGTTGATCGCTTCCATCACCAGTTTGATGCCGACGGCTTGCAGCTTGTCGGCGGCGTACTTGAGGTTGGCGACGAAGGTTTTTTCCACGGTGGCATCGTCCACGCCTTGCGGACGGATACCGGCCAGGCAGTTGATCTGGGTGTTGCCCAGCACTTGTGCGTAGGCAATGGCCAGATCGACCCCGGCGCGGAACTCTTCAACCCGATCCGGCAGGCAGGCGATACCGCGCTCGCCCTTGGCCCAGTCACCGGCCGGCAGGTTGAACAGCACTTGGGTCAGACCGTTGGCGTCGAGCCTGGCCTTGATTTCGGCAGAGTTGAAGTCGTACGGGAACAGGTATTCCACACCACTGAAACCGGCCTTGGCGGCGGCGTCGAAACGGGCAAGGAAATCCTGTTCGGTGAACAGCATGGACAGGTTGGCTGCGAAACGCGGCATGGTGGTCTCCCGTAAATCTTGTGAGGTTCCCCTTGTGGGAGCGAGCCTGCTCGCGAAAGCGGTCTGTCAGCCAACATCGGTGTTGGATATGAAGCCGTCTTCGCGAGCAGGCTCGCTCCCACAAGGAGAGCGGTCAGCAGTTAATCAAGCAGCGAAATCGCCGTTGGCGCATCGTTGCCGACCAGCGCCAGGTCTTCGAACTCGTTGACGGCGTTGATCTCGGTACCCATGGAGATGTTGGTCACACGCTCCAGAATGATCTCGACGATCACCGGCACCTTGAACTCTTCGATCATCTGTTCGGCCTTGCGCAGGGCAGGGGCGATTTCCGATGGTTCGAACACACGCAGCGCCTTGCAACCGAGGCCTTCGGCGACTGCGACGTGGTCAACACCGTAACCATTGAGTTCCGGCGCGTTCAGGTTATCGAAGGACAGCTGCACGCAGTAGTCCATTTCGAACCCGCGCTGTGCCTGACGGATCAGGCCCAGGTACGAGTTGTTCACCACGACGTGGATGTAAGGCAGTTTGAACTGAGCGCCGACCGCCAGTTCTTCGATCATGAACTGGAAATCATAATCCCCCGACAGGGCCACGACTTTACGGTTCGGATCGGCCTTGACCACGCCCAGCGCTGCCGGAATGGTCCAGCCCAACGGGCCTGCCTGGCCGCAGTTGATCCAGTGACGCGGCTTGTAGACGTGCAGGAACTGCGCGCCGGCAATCTGCGACAGACCAATGGTGCTGACGTAGCAGGTGTCCTTGCCGAACACCTGATTCATTTCTTCGTAAACGCGCTGTGGTTTCACCGGCACGTTGTCGAAGTGGGTTTTGCGATGCAGGCTGGCTTTGCGCTGCTGGCAATCCTGCAGCCAGGCACTGCGGTTTTTCAGCTTGCCGGCGGCTTGCCACTCACGGGCGACTTCGATGAACACGGTCAGCGCGGCAGCCGCGTCAGACACGATGCCCAGATCCGGCGTGAACACACGACCGATCTGCGTGCCTTCGATGTCGATGTGAATGAACTTGCGGCCTTCGGTGTACACGTCAACCGAACCGGTGTGACGGTTGGCCCAACGGTTACCGATGCCCAGCACCACGTCGGATTTGAGCATGGTGGCGTTGCCGTAGCGGTGCGAAGTCTGCAGACCGACCATGCCGACCATCAACGGGTGATCGTCCGGGATGGTGCCCCAGCCCATCAGGGTCGGGATGACCGGGATGCCGGTCAATTCGGCGAACTCGACCAGCAAGTCGCTGGCGTCGGCGTTGATGATGCCACCACCGGCTACCAGCAATGGACGCTCGGCCTGATCGAGCAGGGCCAAAGCCTTCTCGACCTGAACGCGGGTGGCGGTCGGCTTGGCCAGCGGCAGAGGCTGGTAAGCGTCGATGTCGAATTCGATTTCGGCCATCTGCACGTCGAACGGCAGATCGATCAGCACAGGGCCTGGACGGCCGGAGCGCATTTCAAAGAACGCTTTCTGGAACGCGTACGGCACTTGGCCCGGCTCCAGAACAGTGGTCGCCCACTTGGTGACTGGCTTGACGATGCTGGTGATGTCGACCGCCTGGAAGTCTTCCTTGTGCATACGGGCGCGGGGTGCCTGGCCGGTAATGCAGAGGATGGGAATCGAGTCGGCCGAGGCGCTGTAGAGCCCGGTGACCATATCGGTACCGGCAGGGCCGGAAGTCCCGATGCACACGCCGATGTTGCCGGCCTTGGTGCGGGTGTAGCCCTCGGCCATGTGCGAGGCGCCTTCAACGTGGCGAGCGAGGACGTGATCGATGCCACCGACTTTCTGCAAGGCGGAGTACAGCGGGTTGATGGCAGCGCCTGGAATGCCAAAAGCGGTATCAACCCCTTCACGGCGCATCACCAGAACGGCGGCTTCGATTGCTCTCATTTTGCTCATGGTTTTGTGCCTCTTTACGTTTTGTAATTGTATACAAGTGGCTTTTCGCAGAGTGTATTCACGGCGGACGGCGCAGGTCAATCCATTTTCTCAAGCGGCTGTTTCATTTGTCGGAAGCCGTTTCTACTGTGGCTTTTCGTCGCATGTGGCGCTTTTCGAGAATTATTGTATACAAAAAAATAACTTATTGTGTTCTATTTGTTGCATCGGACTGCGGCACAAACGCGCAGTCCCACGATGTTCCCTATAACAAAATGAGGACGGCACCATGAGCGCTTTAACCTTGAAAGTCGCAGTCAACCTGGTCAATGAAGCCATCAGCGCAGGGCGGGCCATCTCCGCCGCGCCGCTGACCATCGCGGTACTCGATACCGGCGGCCACCTGATCACCCTGCAACGCGAAGACGGCGCCAGCCTGCTGCGCCCGCAAATCGCCATCGGCAAAGCCTGGGGCGCCATCGCCCTGGGCAAAGGCTCGCGTCTGCTGGCCCTGGACGCCCAACAACGCCCGGCCTTCATCGCCGCGCTCAACAGCATGGGGCAGGGCAGCGTCGTGCCGGCACCGGGCGGTGTGTTGATCCGTGATCAGGCGGGGGAGGTGTTGGGGGCGATCGGGATCAGTGGCGATCTGTCGGATGTTGATGAGCAGGTGGCGATCAAAGCGGTGCAGGCGCTGGATTTGAAGGCGGATGCGGGGGTGGCGGCTTGATCTTTAGCGCCTGATTAACCGCTATCGCGAGCAGGCTTACTCCTACAGGATCGTAGTCAGACACAAAATGTCTGAATGCCTTCGAGCCCCCTGTGGGAGCGAGCCTGCTCGCGAAGGCGATCTTGAATACATATCTGCTAAAAACCTTGCCACACCTTCCACCATTCCCAGAACTAGCCTCTTCATGAACTCAGCATGAGGAAGGCAAAGGAATGCCGGATTTATCAGCTTCACATCGCTTGCGCATTGGCCGCTACTCCGAACACAACCGCATCTACCTACTGACTACCAATACTGCAGGAAGGCTGCCTGTTTTCGGTGACTTTAAACTGGGTCGATTGGTCGTCAGCCAGTTTCGCGTCGCAGAAGAAAGGGGACTTGCCAACTCGTTGGCCTGGGTTGTCATGCCAGATCATTTTCACTGGCTGATTGAATTGAAGCGCGGTTCGCTAGGTGAGTTGATGCAACGAACCAAATCCCTCAGCACCAAAGCCGTGAATCTCTCGACCGGTCGAAATACCAGTCTTTGGCAATCAGGCTTTCATGATCGTGCGCTGCGCAAAGAAGAAGATCTGGTGAAGCTGGCTCGGTATATCGTGGCCAACCCGTTGCGGGCTGGTCTGGTTGAGACGCTTGGGGATTATCCGCTGTGGGATGCTATTTGGATCTGAACATAATTCTGTGTTGCTGCCATTCGCGAGCAGGCTCGCTCCCACAGGGAATTTGTGAACACCAAAGACCCAATGTGGGAGCGAGCCGCTCGCGAGGCAGTTGCCGCAGTGTCTCAGTCCGGCTCACACCCCTTCAGCACCAAACGGATAATCGTCTGCGCCGCCGCTTCATAGTCCGCCTCGTCCAGCTTGTCCTTACCGGTCACCGCTGAGATCTGCCAGTCGAAGTCGGCGTAGGTCTGGGTCGCGGCCCAGATGCTGAACATCAGATGGTTGGGGTCGATCGGGGCGATCTGGCCGCGGTCGATCCAGGTCTGGATGCAGTCGATGTTGTGTTTGGCCTGGCCGTTGAGCTGTTCGACCAGGTCGGCGCTCAGGTGTGGGGCGCCGTGCATGATTTCGCTGGCGAACACTTTGGAGGCGAAGGGCAGGTCGCGGGAGATGCGGATTTTCGAGCGGATGTAGCCGCTGAGGACTTCGCTCGGCACGCCGTCCGGATTGAACGGGGTCGACGCCTGCAGAATCGGCACGATGATACTTTCCAGCACCTCGCGGTAGAGGTTTTCCTTGGACTTGAAGTAGTAGTAGACGTTGGGCTTGGGCAATCCTGCCTTGGCGGCGATGTCGCTGGTTTTGGTCGCAGCGAAGCCCTTGTCGGCAAACTCCTCACTGGCGGCACGCAGGATCAGTTCTTTGTTGCGCTCGCGGATTGTGCTCATAAACCCGGTGGTTCCTTGCCTGTTCTGGCGGTTGCGCATGGTAGCACCGGCCTCGCGCGGCGCTCAAGAATGCCCCGTGTGGTCAGTGGTCGCGTTATGCTTCGCACCATTCATACATAAAAGGAAACAGGATTCATGGCAGGAAGCAGTTTGCTGGTGCTGATCGACGACATCGCCACCGTTCTGGATGACGTTGCGTTGATGACCAAAATGGCCGCCAAGAAGACCGCAGGCGTGCTCGGTGACGACTTGGCGCTGAATGCCCAGCAAGTCTCCGGCGTACGCGCCGAACGAGAAATCCCGGTTGTCTGGGCAGTGGCCAAAGGTTCGTTCGTCAACAAACTGATCCTGGTGCCATCGGCACTGGCGATCAGTGCGTTCGTGCCGTGGCTGGTAACGCCGCTGTTGATGGTCGGTGGCGCGTATCTGTGTTTCGAGGGTTTCGAGAAGCTGGCGCACAAGTTTCTCCACAGCAAGGCGGAAGATGACGCCGAGCATGCGCAACTGACCGAAGCGGTGGCCGATCCGGCAACCGATCTGGTGGCGTACGAGAAGGACAAGATCAAAGGTGCGATCCGCACTGACTTCATTCTCTCGGCAGAAATCATCGCGATCACCCTCGGCACCGTGGCTACTGCTTCGCTGTCCCAGCAAGTGATCGTGATGTCAGGCATCGCCATCGTCATGACCGTGGGCGTTTACGGTCTGGTGGCCGGTATCGTCAAGCTCGACGATCTCGGTCTCTGGCTGACGCAGAAGCCTGGGCAGATCGCCAAAAAAATCGGTAACGGCATCCTGGTCGCGGCACCGTACATGATGAAAACCCTGTCGGTGGTGGGCACCGCGGCAATGTTTCTGGTCGGTGGTGGCATCCTGACCCATGGCGTACCGGTGGTGGGGCACTGGATTGAGGGTGTTGGCGCGGCGGCGGGCGCTGCCGGGTTTGCAGTGCCGATGTTGCTCAACGGGGTGGTGGGGATTATTGCCGGTGGCGTGGTGTTACTTGCTGTGAGCCTGGTTGGCAAACTGTGGAAGGCTGCGCGGGCATAAAACGCCCGCGCTTGATCATGCCGGGACGGTAGCGTTCTGTAGCAAATGGTTCCACAGGTACTGCGCGACGGCTTCATCCGTGCACGGGCCAATGACCTCCGCGTCGGGAAGCGCCTGCATCAACTCGGCATGCGCGTTACCCATGAGCACCCCTTTGCCGACGCCGGACAACATGTCGGCGTCGTTCAATCCGTCGCCAAACGCGATGCATGCCTGCACGGGCACGTTCAGGAAGTCGGCGAGCTGTTTCAAGGCATTGCCCTTGGAGACGTCTCGGGTCATGACCTCCAGACACCATGGGAAGGTGAAGACAGTGCTGATCTGATCGCCCAGCAGTTGGTTCAGCCGTGTCTGCAACCTGAGCAGGGCGCCGTGATCCTTGTTCCGCTGAAAGAAAAACACCTTCTGCACGGCGGTCAACGGCAGGCTTTCGGACGCGCAGATCACCGGCTGAAAGGCTGGATTCTGGCTGAAGTCCTTGAGGTTTTCGTCTTCGCGGCTCATCAACCAACTGGACTGGCAGTAAAGGTTGATGGTCAGATCCGCGTCTCCTCGCGTTTCCTCCAGCAGTGTCTGGACGACGCTGGCCGGTAACTCTTCGCTCAGTGCAAGCCCACCGCAGGCGCTGGAAATGCGCGCACCATTGGACGTGATCAAATGAACCGGCAGCGACTGACTGTCGAGCAACGACTCGACGTCTGTCTGGTGTCGACCGGTAGCCAGCACGATGTGATGGCCGGCGTGGTTCAGGCTGTGAATCACGCTTTTGGTAAAAGCACCGAACGTACCGCCTGGCAGCAGCAGCGTGCCGTCCAGGTCAGAGGCAATAAGCAAGTACATGATGGCTCCTTCGAAGGGATCGCCCGCCGACCCGATTGCCGCGTGCGCAAGCAACCGAGCGGCGCCGCAAAGGTTACTGTCGTTCGCGCAGTTTCTCTGATTGTGCTTTGGTGAAGGTCATCCGCTCTTCCAGCCGGAGATTGTCCTTTTCGTAGTAGATGCTCATGTCGGCATGTTTCTGCGGGACCGCGACGATGCGCTCGATCAGCGGCAAGGTATCCACCAGCAACTGCCGGGCATAGCCCATCGCGCGGGTATAGGTGTCGATCACTTCTTCGAACTCGGGGTAGATGTTGAAGGCTACCTGATTGAGGATCGGCCCTTCGTCGATGCCCTCGCTGATCTCGTGCAACGTCGCGCCGTGCATCCGCTCGCCATTCTTCAGTGCCCAGTTGACCGGACGTACGCCGCGGTATTTCGGCAGGTAGGAAAGGTGCAGGTTGATGATTTTCGCGCAGCAATCGATGTAGCGCTTGGGCAAAATTCTCTTGTGGAAAATCACCAGGCAGATGTCACAGGCGAACGTGCCGTCGGCATAACCGGGCAAGTCTTCGATCAAGCCGCTTTCGACCACTTCGATCCCTTGCTCCCGGCAATACTGGATCAACGTGCGTTCAGTGCTGACCGGCTCGAAAGGATCGGCCACCACGTACGACACCGTATGGTCGGGGGACGCGTTGAAATACTCACAGGCGAAAATGGCCAGTTCGCCCTTGCCGCAAATCACTACCTTCTTAGGCAAGTTCAACGGTGCTCTCCTTCGGTTGGCTGCTGGTTTGTTTCAGTGATGCCAGATCCTGCATCACGCAAGTCAGGGCCTGGATCAAACGGGCGTTTTCGTCAGGCGTACGGCAGGAGATCCGGAAATACTTATCGGAATCGTCATTGCGCTTGCCCGAGCACTCCTTGATGTACATGTGGTGCTCGTCCAGCAACAACCGGGAAATGGTCTGGGCGTCGGCGTGATGGGTCTTGCAGTAAATGAAGTTTGCTTCAGTCTCGAAACCGCTGATGCCGTCGATCGCGTTCAGCGCCTGTTGAAACGCGCGAGTGTCGTTGATCACTTGTTGGCAACTGGCCAGGTATTCCTGTTGATACTGGGGCAGATGCAACAGGAACTCTTCGGCAAAGCCGTTGATGTTCCAGATCGGCAGCAGCGAATTGATCAGCGCCATCAATGTCCGGTTGGCACTGGCCAGGTAACCGATGCGAATTCCGCCGATACCGAACGTTTTGCTCATGCTGCGAATCACCACCAGGTTGGGATGGTCGTCGAGCACATTGAGCATGGTGCTGCTGGCATGGTTAGAGAAGTCGAGGAACGACTCATCGACGATCAGCGAGATGTCCAGTTCCAGCAACTGAACAGCAAGCGAAGCCAGCGCCGAGGCGGGCGTCAGGGCGCCAGTCGGGTTGTTGGGCGACTCGATGATCACTACCTCGGGACGCTGCTGCCGGCAGCTGGCGAGCAACGCGTCGATGTCGATAGCGAAGTCATCCTCTTCTCGCGTGTAGTGGCAGAGCGTGCGCTGCTCACCGAACACGTTCGCGTATTCGTTGAAGGACGGTACTGTCACCAACGCGCTGCCGGTATAGACGGACGGCAGCAATTTGATGATTTCCGCCGCACCATTGGCGATGCACAGGTGCCTTGCGGAGACACCGAGGAATTCGCTGAGCGACTCTTCGATGAGCTTTCTGCCGCCAGGGTAGTTCAGGAGGATGTGATCGAAGTTGTCCCTGATCTTGTCTTTCATCTGCTGTGGCGGGAAGTGGAAGTTGTAGATCAGGGCGAAGTCGAGCATCGGGTAGCGCCAGTAACCGCCGTGGCGGTTTTGTACGAAGCCCAGACGATCAAGACTGGAAATGTAGTTGCAGACCTTCAGGTCGTAATAAGTGTCGACTTCATACCATTCGGTGGTCGGCACGATGACCGTCTGAATATCCCACTTGCCCTCAAGCGAGGCTTTTTTGAACACGTCTTCGTAGTAGGCGTTGACGTTGTCTTTGCGCACGTTACTGGCGAGTTGTTTTTTGACGTGCTCGGCGAACGTGGTTGATCCGATCTGGTACAGGTTGACGGTCTTGTATTGGCCGTCATGCGCTTGGTGGCCGATGTCCTTGGTTGAGCCGAAACCCTGCAAATGGTCTCCCTCGAGCACGGCGTAGGTGCCCTCCATGTTCTTGCCGAGCGGCGACACCAGGGCGATCAGGTCACCGGGTTTTTGCAGAAGCTGTTGCAGGCTGGAGGCCGAGAAATAAATGTCGCCCTCGATGATCAGCGTGTTTGCGGTAATGTGCTCGCGCGCCAGATACAGCGAGTAGATGTTGTTGGTCGTGGCCCAGTCCGGGTTGCTGACAAACTCAAAGTTGATGGCGGTGTCCATTGCCCGAAGGTGAGCGGTAATGGTTTCGGACTGATAGCCGACCACCACCACCACGTTGGTGATACCCAACGTTCGGAGGTTGTTCAGGGCATTGTCGATGAAGGCGATATTGTTGGTCTTCACCAACGGCTTCGGCGTGTGGCGCGTGCGCTTGCCCAGGCGACTTCCGCGTCCGGCACACAGAATGATGGCTGTCTGGTTGTTCATTGTCATTTCCTTATTTAATGAAAGATGAGTCCGGGCACCACGTGCTGGTAGACCCATACGCCGTCGATCCTGCCGCGAAAGCTCTCCTCGCCACCGCTGTCGCCACCGGTCTTGATCCCGGCACCGAGGCCGAATGAGTGGAAGTTTTCCAGCACCCGACCCTCGCGAGTGATCGGATTGAGTTGCGCGTTGGTGAGCAGCCCGAAGTCGTCCTGTTGAAGTTCCAGTGGTGTGCCGTCGACATCCAGCAAGGGCACCAGCCCGGCCTTGTACCCGGTGCTGTGAATCAGCAAATCGGATCGTGCGATCAGACCCTGCACCTGATCGGTAGAGGCGTGCGCTATGTCCACGATGTCGAGATTGCGGATCAGCCCTTGTTTGATCTTGCGGGCGAATTCAAACGAGTCGTAGCGCAGGCCCGAATAGCGGTTGACCCTTTGACTTGCCTGGCAAATATCGGCATCGACAAACGGATAGTCTTGCTCGCGGGCGGAGGCTGGGGAGTCAAAGAACAGTTTGAAATCGCGTTTGGTCAGCAACGTGATGGTGCCTGGGAAATCCAGCTGTTCAACCAGACGAATCAGGCAGGAAATGGCGCTGTGCGAAGAACCAACGATGGTCAGGTTCTTGTATGCGCCACTTTTCAATGCCTGGTCGTACGTGCCCTTGAGCAGTGCGTCCGAGTTGATGTTGTGATGCGGGTGCTGCACGGTGGCTTGATTGAGCCGGCCGCCAATGTTGAAGATGATCTTTTTGCACAGCGCCTCTACACGCTGGCCATCGAGCAGGTAACTGACGCGGTAGTGGCCTTGCGGGGTCAGGCGAACTTCGCAGACCGTCGACTCAGTGGAAATTTCGAAGCGTTTGTAGAGCGATTGATGCTCGGTAACGTAAGTGCCGATGTGTTCGAGGAAGCGCCCAACGTGGTGCAGCTCAACTGCTTCAGTGCGCCGCTCGGAAAAATATTTCCATTCTGCTGTGCTCTGCAGGAAGCGGCTCAGATCGTCTGTACGGTCCTGGAATTTTTCCAGAAAGACCACGCCAAGCGAGTTGGCGGTAATCCGGTATTGACCGATTTCGCCGCTGCCCAGTGTTTTGGATTTCTCAAGTATCAGGCAGCGTTGTATCTGTTCATTGTGAATAAGATCAGGTAACAACGAGATATTGGCGGGTCCGGCACCACATAGGATGAGGTCATAAATCGGCGTATTCATGGTGTTTGCCTGATAGTTGAGAAGTTCGAGAAATTTACTTTTTCGAGGCGAAGAAGTTTCCCGCTACCGTTGTTGGTGCGCAGGGATGGAACTATGGAAACTTCGTGTCGAGTGGTCAGTTATGCACTGGCGCCGTTTCGATGTTGATCGCCGAAGCGTCTGTTTCAGCAATGGCTTTTTTGTGCCGGAAGATGCCGATAAATATGGCCGTCATCAGAAGGCTGGCAAGCGTCAGGAATATATAAAGCGCCGTTCCGCTGAGTCTCTGTATAAACACGCCGCCGACAATCGGCGCAAGGGAAAAGCCGATGCTATATAAAGAGGCTGCGCCAAAGTAGGCTCCGCGCAAGTTCGGCGGGGCCAGGCTGTCGACAAACATATTGATACATGGAAAGAGCAACGTCTGGCTGATACTCATGATCAGTACGGCGCTGTACCACAGCGGTTTGACGTCATAGAAATGCGCGGCCAAGGCAAAAACCGCCTCGCTGATGACCAGCAGTGCCGAGCCCAGGTAGATCTTGGTATTCAACGATACCGATGACAGGGCGCTGGCAAGCGGCAGTTGCAGCAGGACGATCGTCGAGGCATGCAAGACGATCAGTGAAGCGACAAAGGGCAGGTAGCCGTCGAAAGCCAGGGCAGCCATCAGTTGCGGCAGGCTGGAGTCAAAACTGCCGAAGATGAACATCATGATGATGTTATTGATCACCAGCGCCAGGAATAAACGGTCTTTCGCAAGTACGCCCATGGTACTTTTGAAGCTGGTGGTATTGACCGCTTTAAGGCTCACACCTTTTCCGAAGACCAGCACGCTGACCAGCAGCAGAACGTAGGAGGCTGTCACCAGCACGAACGACAGAGAGTCTGAGGAGATCCCCAATTTCAGGCCGAAATAGGGGCCGGTCGCCGCTCCGGCATTCAAAAAAAAGTAGCGCAGATGCATGGCGCGCTCGATCAGAGCCCGTGACTCGATGATATCGCCAATGACGGTTTTGATCGGGTTGTTGACCAGCGCCCACGACAGGTTCGCCAGCAAAGTGCCTGCGATGTAGCCATACGCATTGCTGCTGACACCCAGCAGCAGATAAGAAGTTGCAGCGACGACGCAGCCCAGTACGATGATTTTCAAGCGGCCGATCTTGTCTGACAGGTAGCCGCTGTAAAAACTCACGATCGATGACAGTGCGATGGACAGTGTCAGGATCAGACCGATAAATGTCGCACTGAAACCAAATCGGGTATACAGCACGATCGAGATAAACGGCCAGACCATCATTGATGTTGCGCGGGTGACAAAGGTGCCGATAAACAATATCCAGATGAACAGTGGCATCTCGGACAGATATCGACGGATACCGGTTCTTATTGAAATATGCATATTTAAAGGTGGCCGCAGTTCAACCTCTGATTTGGTGCAGGTTGAAGTTGTTTGATCAATGCACTGCCAAAGTCACGCGCTGTAGTATTTCATCCGCATCTATTTGAAGATGCACGGCGCGTTATGCCAGTCGAGTGGCATGTTTTAACGTGTCGATGGATGTTTTACTCATCATGCGAGCAACTCGCTATGCGCAAGTTTCGCTGAAAATTGAATAATAACGTCCGCGGCTACCGACAACCTGTAAGTGGCGGGTAGAAACGCGTCGAGAGGGAGGATAGGGCGAGACCGATATCATTCCTTGATTGTCGTTGAACACATCATTGCTTCCTTGGCAGTGTTGATCCGAGTCTACATAAAGCGTCACAAAATGTTAATAAAAAATTCACATTTAAATTTTTGTGTTCGATTTCGAATGCGCGTATCGCTGTCACTCCCGAGTTCGTTAAGCGCAGGGCGCCCAATTTAATAGACGAATCGGCAATGGCGGTCTTTACCCTGGCGGACGCCGGGTGCTGGCATGAAAGAGGCAGCGGGGGGGAGGCGGGGGCGCTGGCAAGCCCCCACAAATCGGTGCTTGCCAGCGCTTTGCAGCAGTTACTCGGCGATCTGCAGCTTGCGTGACTCGGTGTATACGTAGCGCACTTTTTCGTATTCGAATGGTGAGTTCAGCTGACCATAGCGGAAGCTGGTCTGGTAGCGCTTGTCGACCGCGCGCAGGGCCCAGATTTCCGGGTGGTTGGAGCTGACTTCCGAGACGTTGAGGAAGTTGATCGCTGATTCGGTGGTGTAGTCGACAGCCAGGCCTGCGGTATCGCGCAGGTTGGATGGGCCGAAGATCGGCAGGACGAAGTAGGCGCCGCCCGGTACGCCGTAGAAGCCCAGGGTCTGACCGAAGTCCTCGTTCTGACGCGGCAGGCCCATGGCGGTCGCCGGGTCCCACAGGCCGGCGATGCCGATGGTGGTGTTGAGCAGCAGGCGCGCAGTGGTTTCCATTGAACGCTGGCCCTTGAACTGCAGCAGGCTGTTGACCAGGTTCGGCACGTCGCCAAGGTTATTGAAGAAGTTGCTCACGCCGGTGCGCACGAAGCCCGGTGTGACGTAGCGGTAACCATCGACCACGGGCAGAAACACCCATTGGTCGAAGCGGTAGTTGAAGTGGTAAACCCGGCGGTTCCACGATTCCAGTGGGTCGTAGACGTTCAGTGCGTTGAGCGTCGAGCGCTCGAATTCGCGCTGATCCAGCCCCGGGTTGAACTTGAGTTTGGACAGCGGCTCCTTGAAGCCATCGCTGTCGACCACCACCGGTGCATTGGCTTTGCTGTTGTCGGCCTGGGCCACGCCTGCACAGAGTAACGCTGCAATCAGCAGGAGATATTTAGCCACGGAAGAACTCCAGCATGGCGTCGCTGTTGACGCGGTAGTTAAGGTTGCCGCAATGGCCACCCAGTGGGTAAACGGTCAGGCGATCGCCGAATGTCTTGCGCAGGAAACCGAGGTCACCCGGGCCGAGGATCACGTCGTCGGCGTTGTGCATGACGGCGATTTTCGGGCTGTCGTGCAGGTAATCCTTCAGGGCGTACAGGCTGACCTGGTCGATCAGTTGCAGCAGGCTGCCGCCGTCGGTGCGCGCGCGCCACATCGGAATCACTTGTTCAGTCAGGTAGCAATCGAAGTCGCATTGCAGCGCGCGCTTGAGGAACGGCGTCAGGCTGGTGCCTTCGGTGATCGGGAATTTCGGCGGGGTGATCAGGCCTCGACGGTTGATCAGGTCCGAAGTGAAGGCGATGTCGGCAGCCGAAAAGCGGAACGAGGTACCGATCAGCATCGCCATCTGCTCGTTGCTCAGATGCTGCTTGGACTGTTGGAAGTCGTAGAGTAGGGCGTCATTGAGGTCGATATAGCCTTTCTGCTGGAAGTACCGGGTCAACTTGGACAGCACCAGTTCATAGAACGTGGTGCTGTTGTTGATGCCTTTGACCTCGGTCTGCACCAGCTTGTCGAGGTTGGTGATCGAGGTGTAGAGGTTCACCGGCGGATTGAGCAGCAGGACTTTCTTGAAGTTGAAGCTACGACGGGTTTCGTCCAGATGCGCGACGAATGCAGCATCGAGAGCGCCGAGGCTATAGCCCGTGAGGTAGTACTCGGTGACCGGCAGTTTCGGGTTTTGCGCCCGCACGGCCTGCATCACACGGTACATGTCTTCGGCGTCTTCCTTGGTCACACCCGGCGTGGCGAAGCGCGAGGCGGCGCTGATGAAGTCGAAGCTGGTTGGCGACGACAGCTGCACGACGTGATAGCCGGCCTTGTAGTAGAGCTTTTTCAGGTATTCGTTGAGCGTGCTGTCGTAGCGCGCGCCGGTGCCGGCGATCAGGAAGATCAGCGGCGCTGGCTTGTCCTGTTCGGCGATGCGGTAGGTAAGCTTTTTCACCGGCCAGAAATTGTCCGGCAGGATGAACTCGCGTTCCGGGCGCAAGGTGACGCTGCGGTCCGACTGATTGATGTCGTCGTCCAGCGGCAACTCCGGGCGCAAGTCCGGCGGTGTCGTGGCGATGGTCGCCTCGAACGGGTTGGTCAGGGGATAGCCATAACTGGCGGCGTCGATATCCACCGCCAGTGCGGACGCACTCAAAATAAGGCCGCTGAACAGCGCGGCGAAGCGCAAGGAACGGAGCATGACTAGATCCCTTAGAGGAAGGTGCCGAATGAAGTTCGCAGGCTATGACCACCGGGGTTGCGCCAAAGTGCCATGCTGCGGCACCAAACAGGCAGAATTCGGAGTAATAGTAGCTGGACGATACACTTTGCAAGGTTTGGCTGACCAGTTAAGTGTTGTTAGCGCTTGCGTATAGCGGGCGGCAGATTAAGCTGGCCGCCGATTTCCGTTGATTGGAGTGCTCCATGTCCCGCCGCTTGCCCGTGATTCTGCTGCTCGTTTTGCTGCCGTTATGGCTGGCCGCCAGTTATGGCGCGCGTTATGGCTTCATGGAGGATGGGCAGTGGGTCGGCATCTGCGTTGATGAGACCAGTCGCTGGGAGTGTCAGCTACGGTCGAACCTGGGGCTTATGATTCATTTCAAGGTATTGGGCTGGGCGGCGCTGGGTGCGGCGGTGATTGGCTATGTCGTGCCGGGGCGGACAGGGTGGTGGCTGGCGGTGCTGGCGTTGGTGTTCGGGCTGCCGGCGCTGGCGTTGTACAACACGACGTTGGCGGTGTTTGCGGTGGTGATTGCCGGGCTGCGCCTGGTCAGAGCCTCCCGTAGCGCCTGACAATCAGCCTTCGCGAGCAAGCCCGCTCCCACAGGAGAATGCATTCCAAATGTGGGAGCGAGCCTGCTCGCGAAGAGGCCAGTACAGACGCTGAAGATCAGCGGGTGCGGACGCGAAGGCAGCGCCACAGTGCCGCGACCATCAACAAGCTCACCAGCGCCCAACCCCAGGCCTGCTGATTCAGCAATCCTTCTTCATACAACTGCGGCGCAATGCCGGCGCCGATGATAAAGGTCAGCAGCGCAATCTCCCGACGCGGTACGTTGACCGGTCGGCACAGGTAAACCAGCGCCGGCACGACAAACGCCATGCTCGCAAAACTGCGATAACGCGCATCGAATACCATCTCTAGCATCATCACCGCCGCCGCGAACCCTGCCGCTGCCACGAGCCACCCAGCGCGACGTTCCAGCAGATTGAACGCCCGTTCACGCCAGCCGGTACGTGCGCTCAGCGTCAGCGCGGCATGCGCCAGCACCAACAGATTCAACGCTGTCAGCAAGCCCACCCACAACCACTCGCTGGCAAACCGCGTGGTCACTCGCGCCAGATCACCCCAGGCACCGATGGAACAAGCGGCGAGGGCGCCCAACACTGGCAGCACTAGCGCCGCACGCGTCGTGCGTACGCGGCCGCCAAGAATCAGCGTCCCAAGAAAAATCAAACCACCCACCGCCAGCCATTGTTTCCAGTACGGCACATTCGTTACCGGGCCAGCGAGTACGCCCTTGTCCTGGCGATCGGCATCGAACAGGCCCCAATAACCGCCGACCGCACCTTCACTCGCGCGTTTCCATGGCTGGTCAAACGCTTCGATCAGGTTGTAATGCCAGCCTTCTTTCTCGGCCATCGCGACAAAACCACGAATGAACTTGGCCTCGTTGACCCGGCTCGGCAGGGCGGTCTCGCGCTGACGGCCTTCGCTCGGCCAGCCGGTTTCGCCAATCATCACGTCCTTGGGCGCGAACTTGTTGCCGAATACCTGACGTACATCCGCCACGTGTTGCAGCGCCGCATCGATATTCGACGGATCGTCTTCCCAGTACGGCAGCAAGTGAATGGTCAGGAAATCCACCGCCGGCGCGACTTCCGGGTGTTTGAGCCAGAACTCCCAGACATCGGCATAGGTGACCGGTTGTTTGATCTGGCTCTTCACTTTGGTGATCAGTCTGACCAGTTGTGCGGCGGTGACTTCTTTACGCAGTAATGCTTCGTTACCGACGATCACCGCGTTGACCACGTCCGGGTTGGCATTGGCCGATTGGATCAGCAGATCGACTTCCTTCTCGGTGTCCACCGGGTTGCTGTTGACCCAGGCGCCGATCATCAATTTCAGGCCATGTTTTCGCGCCAGATCCGGCAGCGCTTCGAGGCCTGTCATCGAATAGGTCCGGATGCATTCGAAGCGCGTCGCCAGCAGGGCGAGGTCGGCGTCCATGCGCTCCGGACGCAACTTGAACGGCACGTCGAACGGCGACTGGTCTTTGTCGAACGGCGTGTAAGACGCGCACTGCAGCTTGTGCGTCGGGGTGGCGGCGTCCGGCAGGCTCACCGGTTTGCCCAGCCCGTACCAGAAGCCACCAAGGCCGAAGAGGCCGAGCAGGCAGGCGAATATGTAAGGAAGCAAAGCAAAGCGGGACGTCGCGGACATGGTCAGGCCGAGTGGCTGCAAAGCGACGCATGTTACCTGCATTTAGCAGGGGGTTGGTGGCTTGCATGGTTTTGACATGCAAAGTTCGGGCGGATTTTCTGGCGTCATTTATATAGGTGCGATTAATGGCTTTCTGATGTCGTTTCTCGTTGCCTTGAGGTCGCTGACAGAGCAGGTCGCCTCGGGCGTCAGGTTGATGATCGAAAGCGTCAGTACTCCACTGATGTCCGGCCGAGTTTGCGATTAGGCGTGATGGGGGCGCTGTGCACCATAACAATACGTTGACGCCGCCCGTCATCCGTCGGGCGCAGCATTTCGGGGAAGTAACGATGAAGATGCGACGACTTTTAGGCGCAGGTGCCGCTCTGGCGCTTGCGATGAGCTCCACTTTCGCCAGCGCTGAAAAACAGACCCTGAACATCGGTTACGTTGACGGCTGGTCCGACAGCGTCGCGACCACCCACGTGGCGGCCGAAGTGATCAAGCAGAAACTTGGCTACGACGTGAAACTGCAAGCCGTCGCCACCGGGATCATGTGGCAAGGTGTGGCCACCGGCAAACTCGACGCCATGCTCTCCGCCTGGCTGCCGGTCACCCACGGCGAATACTGGACGAAGAACAAGGATCAGGTCGTCGATTACGGCCCGAACTTCAAGGATGCGAAAATCGGCCTGATCGTTCCGGAGTACGTTAAAGCCAAGTCCATCGAAGACCTGAAAACCGACGACACCTTCAAGAATCGCATTGTCGGCATTGATGCCGGTTCAGGCGTGATGCTCAAGACTGATCAGGCGATCAAGGATTACGGCCTCGACAAATACACCCTCAAAGCCAGTTCTGGCGCCGGCATGATCGCCGAGCTGACCCGTGCCGAGAAGAAAAATGAATCCATCGCCGTCACCGGTTGGGTGCCGCACTGGATGTTCGCCAAGTGGAAACTGCGCTTCCTCGACGATCCGAAAGGCGTGTATGGCGCGGCTGAAACCGTGAACAGCATCGGCAGCAAAGGGCTGGATGCCAAGGCGCCGGAAGTGGCCAAGTTCCTGAAGAACTTCCAGTGGGCTTCCAAAGACGAAATCGGCGAAGTGATGCTGGCGATTCAGGATGGTGCCAAGCCCGACGCTGCTGCGAAAGATTGGGTAGCCAAACACCCGGATCGCGTGGCTGACTGGACTAAATAAAAGCCTCACCGCCTAACCCTGTGGGAGCGAGCCTGCTCGCGAATGCGATCTGTCAGTTGATGCAAATATCGACTGATCTGACGCCTTCGCGAGCAGGCTCGCTCCCACAGTTGTTTTGTGGCGTACCGGAAATTGGCAAAAGTGTCATGGCGTTCTACTACTAAGGTCGTCTGGAACCTCTCCCGCAGCCGCATACATTAGCTACGTTCCAACAATAATCTGTGCTGCGAGGATAAAAACAATGAACGACAGCATTTACCTCTCGATTCAAAACAGTCCCCGATTCAAGGAGCTGGTGCGAAAAAGGGAAAAGTTCGCCTGGATACTCTCGGCGATCATGCTCGGGCTCTACTCTGGCTTCATCCTTCTGATCGCTTACGGGCCGCACATACTGGGCGCCAAACTCAGTCCTGAATCCTCGATTACCTGGGGCATTCCGATCGGTGTCGGACTGATTCTTTCAGCATTCATCCTCACCGGGATCTACGTGCGCCGCGCCAATGGCGAGTTTGACGACCTGAACAATGCGATTCTCAAGGAGGCTCAGCAATGATCCGGCGTCTACTTTCTCTATTGACCGTTGCAGCTTTCGCGCCGTGTGCTTTTGCGGCTGACGCCTTGACGGGCGCAGTGGCCAAGCAGCCACTGAACATTCCAGCCATCCTGATGTTCGTGGCGTTCGTTGGCGCCACCTTGTACATCACCTACTGGGCCTCGAAGAAAAACAACTCGGCGGCCGACTACTATGCGGCGGGCGGCAAGATCACCGGTTTCCAGAATGGTCTGGCGATCGCCGGTGACTACATGTCGGCGGCGTCCTTCCTGGGGATTTCAGCGCTGGTGTTCACCTCCGGCTACGATGGCCTGATCTACTCGATCGGCTTTCTGGTGGGCTGGCCGATCATTCTGTTCCTGATCGCCGAGCGTCTGCGTAACCTGGGTAAATACACCTTTGCCGACGTGGCGTCCTACCGCCTCGGGCAAACCCAGATTCGCACCCTGTCTGCCTGCGGTTCGCTGGTGGTGGTGGCGTTCTACCTGATCGCGCAAATGGTTGGTGCCGGCAAGTTGATCCAACTGTTGTTCGGTCTGGACTACCACGTGGCGGTGATTCTGGTCGGTGTGCTGATGTGCATGTACGTGCTGTTCGGCGGCATGCTGGCGACCACTTGGGTGCAGATCATCAAGGCTGTGCTGTTGCTGTCCGGTGCCTCGTTCATGGCGCTGATGGTGATGAAGCACGTCAACTTCGACTTCAACATGCTGTTCTCCGAGGCGATCAAGGTTCACCCTAAAGGTGAAGCGATCATGAGCCCTGGCGGCTTGGTGAAAGATCCGGTTTCGGCGTTCTCCCTCGGTCTGGCGCTGATGTTCGGTACTGCTGGCCTGCCACACATTCTGATGCGCTTCTTCACCGTGAGCGACGCTAAAGAAGCCCGTAAGAGCGTGCTGTACGCAACCGGTTTCATTGGCTACTTCTACATTCTGACCTTCATCATCGGCTTCGGCGCGATCCTGCTGGTCAGCACCAACCCTGCCTTCAAGGATGCTGCTGGCGCGCTACTCGGCGGCAACAACATGGCGGCGGTGCACTTGGCCAACGCCGTCGGCGGTAGCATCTTCCTCGGCTTCATTTCGGCTGTAGCGTTCGCGACCATTCTGGCGGTTGTGGCGGGTCTGACCCTGGCCGGTGCATCGGCGGTGTCTCACGACCTGTATGCCAGTGTGATCAAGAAGGGCAAGGCAAACGAGAAGGATGAGATCCGCGTATCGAAGATCACTACCATTGCCTTGGCAGTGCTGGCGATTGGTCTGGGTATCCTGTTCGAAAGCCAGAACATCGCGTTCATGGTTGGCCTGGCGTTCTCGATCGCGGCGAGCTGCAACTTCCCGGTGCTGCTGCTTTCGATGTACTGGAAGAAGCTGACTACTCGCGGTGCGATGATCGGTGGCTGGCTGGGACTGGTGAGTGCGGTCGGCCTGATGGTGCTTGGCCCGACCATCTGGGTGCAGATTCTGCATCATGAGAAGGCGATCTTCCCTTACGAGTATCCTGCGTTGTTCTCGATGATCATCGCGTTTGTTGGGATCTGGTTCTTCTCGATCACTGACAAGTCGGCGGCTGCGGATAACGAGCGGGCGCTGTTCTTCCCGCAGTTTGTGCGTTCGCAGACGGGGTTGGGGGCGAGTGGGGCGGTTTCGCACTGATGGTTTGATGGTTTGACGTTTTAGTGAATGCCCCGGTTGAGAGATCGGGGCATTTTTTGTGGGCGGTTATCGGGCTCTGGTGTGTATTTTTTGATTGGGTGTATATCCGTTGCTGCGGTAACGGCGGCTTAGGGTTCCGCCCTGACGGCGGGTCACTTTTGACAAACGCCCGGAATGCCGGCCCAGCCAAAAGTAACCAAAAGGGCTTTACCCTGACGTACGGCCCTCGCTTAGGCTCGGGTCCCTTCGCTGCGGGATTGATCCGGGCGCAGTCGCCTGCGGTTTGCTGCGCTGCACCTCCTCTCGATGTGTTTGGCTTCGCCAAACGGTCGCTGCGCTCCCACCCCCGGATCAATCCCTTCACTCAGCCTGCCGACGGGCTCCGAGATCAAGATCAAGAGCGGTACTTGAGCTTGCGCTCATTGTGTTGAGTGGGGCGGCTTTGCCGCATGCAGGGTGTTCTTATTCTCTTTCTGGAGCTGGCTTGCCAGCGATGGCGGCCTGACAGCCGACCAATCTCTGGCGGGTCTACTCAACCCCATTGTGGGAGCGAGCCTGCTCGCGAAGGCGGCCTGACAGCCGACCCATATCTGACAGGTGTACTCAACTCCAATGTAGGAGCTGCCGAAGGCTCGGGCCGCGATCGGACGATCTTTTGATCTTGCTTCGCGTCGCGAAGGCTCTTGACGTTGCTTTTGATCTCCAGGCCCATCGGCAGGCCGAGCGTAGGTGTTCATCCGGGGGGGGGGGGGGGGCAGGCGCGCAGCGCCGTGCGGCGAAGCCGCATACATCGAGAGGAGGTGCAGCGAAGCAAACCGTGGGCGATGCCCCCGG
>NZ_FYDT01000054.1:0-40288 GCF_900187585.1 Pseudomonas sp. Irchel 3E19 | reverse complement strand
TCCATTTGGCTTTCGGGTGCGCGGTCAGCGCGAGGAAATGGCCGCTGACCAGCAACGGTTGATCGCTTTTGCCTTCAGCCAGTTGGAAGTCGCTGCGGTGGCGTTCGAGGGCGCGTTTGGCCAGGTGTTTGCCGCGCTCACGGTCGATGAAACGGCCCGGGTAGTCGTAGTCTTCGAGGTCGGGCAGGGCGTCGCCGCGGTTTTCGCTTTCCAGCGTCAGGCGTGGTTTTTCGAAGTCGTAATCGCGACGCGTGGTGCGGCTGGTGCGGGTTTCCAGGCGCAGGTCGAAGCGTTTGATCACCGGGTCGTTGGCGACCATGCCGGAGTCTTGCTGGTAGGCCACAGGCTTGAGTTTCGGGAACACCGTCTGGTCATCGCCGAACACCAGTTTGTGCGCCGTGGCGCTGTGCTGGAAGTGGTAGTGAATACCTTCTTCTTCGCACAGGCGCTGGATGAAATGCAGGTCCGACTCGTCGTACTGCACGCAGTAGATGCGCTCGGGGTAGATCGAGCCGGTCTGGAATTCGTAGGCGTTGCTTTGGATGCCGTGCTCTTCGAGGACCATGCCGATGATTTTCGGCACGCTGAGGTTCTGGAAGATGCGCTGGTTGATGCGGTGCGCCAGGTACGCCAGTTGCGGGCGCAGGGTCACCGAATAACGGGTCAGGCGTTTGCCTGAGTCACCTTGCGCGGCGCGGTAGATCTGGCCGTGAATGCCGCTGCCGTCGGGCGACAGCTGTAGGAAGGCCGGTTTGTGCAGCAGGGTTTCGAGGTCCAGCGACGGTTTTTCACTGACCAGCTCCACCTCAAAGACAAAAGGCTGGTTGATGGCTTCCCGACCGGTGAGGGTAAACACCTGAAAATCGGCGGAAAGCCCTTCGATGGTCAGGGCAAAGTGAGTTTCATTGGCCGGCGCGAACATCCCTTGTTCCTCGTGCTGTACAGCGGCGCTCGTCGACGGCCGCTAAAGCGGGTCAACGTACGCGAAATTCTGGAGGGGCGTAAACAACATCGACCAGCAGAGCTGGCCGATGTTTGTAACGATCAGCCGTAATTAAACGACTGGAGCACGCCAGTCATCGGAACCCGAAGTACCGGATACTTCGTGGGTCCAGGTGATTTTGCGGTAGGTGAACTGCACTTCTTCCAGGTGGGTGAAGTGCGAGTTGCCTGGATCCTGGCAGTTGTGCATTTTGTTGTTGATGGCGACGATGATCGCGTCTTCCAGTTTGGTGGTGTAGTAGTGCTCTTGGGTGCCTTGAGCCGAAGTACGGAACCACTGGATAACGATTTCGCTCATGCGCTCGCCGGAAGTCAGAGCGGCTTGCAGCAGAGGCGAAGCCTTGTCGTAGACCTTGGTGATCACAACTGGCTTGTGAACGCGCTGACCGGTTGGCTGACCGGATTGTGGGTCACGCGGGATGATCACGTCGTGGCTGAAAGCCTGAACCATAACCTGGTCTTCGTGGCCTTCCTGGTAGGTGTTGCCAACGGAGTCGGCAGTGAAGGCGCCTGCAGTGATCAGGCCTTGTTTTTCGCCGGTAACCGACATGTACGCTGGTGTTGCCATGGGGTGCTCTCCTTGCGGATAAATTTAGGGTGCCCGGGAGGCGAAATCGCCCGGTGGGTGCCTGACTGTTATCAAGGAGCGTGCCAGCTTGTGTGAGGGGCCCTGAATCCGGGGGGTTAGCGGGTGTCGGTCGCTAAACGTAGGATGTTTGGTCGTGGTTTGGGGGTAAAAGTGCGCAAGAAGTTGCGCAGTACTGCGCAACTTCTTGCGCACTTGGCTGCAGGCCTTTCAGGATGTGGCCTGCAGGGGATTTAACCCCTAAAATATTACGACCTACTGCGCAACTTCTTGCGCACAATGGCCTAACGATGGCATTTGCCGTGTGAGGAAATACAATTCCATAGGCTCCCAATTTGCATCCAAGTGGTTGAAGGGAGCACAGGAGCGGAGAAGTATTAATGCTAAGCGATCTACAAGCTCGCCTATCACTCACAGAGCTAGTCGTAAAATACTTAAAGGGAAGAGATCCTGATTCTGACCTGCTGATTGTATGCATTCAAAATCCTGCGCGGCCAATACCCATTAGAGGAGTTCTTGAGGCGATTCGCGGATGTGGAGAGACGCCGTACACTCAACAAGAGCTACAGCTGATCAGTGACCTTTTATACATGTATGGATAATCAGCAAAACTCATTAGCAACGAGCTACCCCAATAGTGTGATTTCTCAGATCGCTATTAGCTCAGACACGCAGAAATAGCGCGGCCGTTCATTGCTTATTGTTCCGCTAATCCATGCGTCAGCTATCGGCCCAGAGTGTGTAAAAACGCGGTGCCAAAATTGAAGTCTGCGTTTCTATGCCAAATCTGAGATGTATGGGCTGGTTGGCAGATTTCAGTTCTACTTGGGACACCAATCGCGCTGAAAACCGTTTTTACACACTCTGGGCCAGAATCAGCCGTTTGGTGTGTGTATAGGCCGGTGCGATTCGCTGACCCACCGGCACTGAATGACTTGCTGGTTACAGGATGTCAATAAAGCGATGGATGTGGAACTATTGGTCGCTCCAAATATATAAGGAAGAATGCTGTTGTCTGCTACTAACGAACTCATTTCCCTTCACTTGGATAAGGCAGCGGCGCAACTGCGTGCCGAGGCGCTTGAGCAAAACCGAGCCCTCCACCTGGAGTTGCAAGAACTCAAGGCGTCCAGCGCTCGTCTGCTCCACGAAGTCCAGAGCCAGATCGGCAGTGCCGAGGCGAAGGTTTCCGAGCGGGCCATAGAGAAGACGTTGTCGATTCTTCATCATATCAAGCAGTGGATTCTCGCGGTCGGAACCTTCATCACCCTGCTATTGGCCGCGGGAGCATTCTTCGGCTACAAGAACCTTACTGATAGCCTGACTAACACCTTCACGAATAAAGTTGATCGGTGGTTACGCTTCGAGGAAGGTGATAGCGATGAAAGCAGGGCGCTTGATGCAATGCGCACTCAAGCGCTGCTGGACGCCTACACGGTGCGTTTCGCTCGTGAGCGTCTGGATGGGCGTGGTGGTTCATTTTCGCTGACAGAAGCTGAGCGGCAGCGTCTGCTCGCCATCCTTCAGGATCCTTCATCGGATGTCGGACAGTTCTCCGACGCCTTGACCATCCTTACGCGTAGTCGCGGCCTATTCGCACCATCTTGGACAGAGGACCCGACCGGCAAAACTCTTACACAATTGGTTAACGACTCATCCTTGGGGCAGCGGAAGCAGGGACTGTTGCTGGAGCGGCTCAAGGTCGACCGTGCTTTCCTGCCGTTTTCGCGCAATCTCATCGCTGACGCCGATTACGACTGGCCTATGAAGATGCTGGCATTCGATAACCTCAAACTGTTCGACGACCCCAAGGCCTTGACGTTCGCCGAAGCCAATGTGGGGACGGTGGACCGGTATTATCGCTCCAAGCTGGCGCTCTATATCGCGCAGAAGACAGGGTCCTATGCGGCGGTGAATGAATATGCGCAGTTCCTGCGCAAGACCAAGCCTGAGTTCTGGCAGTCCGATCTTCTGGGACTCGCAGGAGGCCTGGGTGAAATCTTGCCGAGTACCGGGGAGCTGCCGTTAGACGATATCAGCACCCTGATCGGTGATAGCGTGCTGTTGGGGGCAGGCATTCGTTTGACTGATCTGTTTGGCGGCAGACGCTTAGCGCTTGAGTTGGATGGAGGCTACGCAGCGCTGGCCGAGGCTGGCCGCTGGCTGAATGACCCACTCGTGATTGGTGCGATAATTCGACATCGGCCACTTTCACCTGACTGGCTGTCCAGGGTAGTTTCGTTCTTCCAGGTTAAGGATCAAGGCTACGAACTGGCGACACTGCAGCTCTCGCTTCGAGGTAAAGACCGCCTGCTGACCCAGCAGGGTGCCCTCGGCGCCAGCGACGTACGTGGCCAAGTGTGGTTGAGGGTCGAAACCGTTCCAGAGGGGCATCGGCTCAGCGCGACCTGGCGTGATGCGAATACAGGGCGGATATCGACAAGCGTGATCGAATCCCCCCAGCTCTTGCCGCAGAGCCTTTTTCAACTGTCATTTGATCCCAAATTGTTGAAAAGCCTGACCTATCAATCGCGCGCCTATGAAGACTACCTATGATTTGAAGAGGCGCTAGCCTGGCAGGGCCTTGAGGGGAAGTTGCTCAGCGAATATCGGCATCCGGGCATCCCAGCCCGGCCACACCTTCGCAGGACAAGGCTTTCTGCAGGCTGCGCTCTCTGCCATTCCACCCTCGCACGAGCCCAGATAGAAAGCGGCGCGGCAACACGCAGAACATCGGCTGCCAGTAAACGCCCTGCAAGACTAAGCAGATTAATCGAAGGTGGGTAGGCGTGCCTTAACGGCGCCTGAAGAGCTTTGTGCCTTTGCGATGAACGACAAATTCGGCTCAAGTCAAATTGATCTGCGCATCCCGCTTCAGGCCGCCGAGAACGAAAGCTCTGGGTCTAAGACGTAGGGTATGAACAACTGTTTCTGGCCGTTTTCTGCCCATTCTTCATCGGCAGTTTTTGGCCGATTCTGTTGAAAAAGTCGGTTCGCCCAAATGGCCTGAATATTGGCCGGTGAAAACGCCTTTTTTACACGCTGCTGCGTGAAATCTGAGCCTGGAAGCCTCTGCCCAAAGTGAAGATTTCAATCTCAGGCGCTTACTTTTCTGCCGTGGCAACCATGGACGACTTTTTCAACAGAATCGGCCGAAAACGGTCGTTCGTGATTGACTGCAATCGGCCAAAAGCAGACGCTCGGAAGCGGCTGCAATCGGCCGAAAGCGGACGGCTGTCAAGGTCAAAAAAGCGGCCTTGCTCAGTGGCGACAAGCGATCCGTCGCCACTGAGCGGGAGGGACTACTGGGCTACATCAACCCTATCCAAGGCCCGATTCACCGCTAATTCCCCAAGCATCACCACCTGCGCAATGCCTAGCAGAGTCTTGCGAATCGACCCATCCACATGCCCGGCAACATCCCCGAGCATGACACTCGCCGAGGCCAGTGATTCGCAGGCATTCGCCAGCAACGACTCGACGTCTGTCTCCGGATTAACCGAAAACATCGTGCTGGGTTTATACGGCGCAGCACTGATCGCCGCTGCCGGTTTGAGGTAATGGTCGAGTGCGCGTTCTGCCGCGTCGTGGAATTTCCTGGAATCGGCTGATTCGTACGGGGAGGCCGGGTCGGTTTCCGGTGGGTTTGGCGTTATTTTGCACATTTCTTCTTTTTCCTGTTGTGTGGCCGCCGCTCCGAGCTACTAAACAGGGGGTGGCAGCTGTACGCAGGTTAGTAGACCGGGGAAAAGAAGAAAGCCGGCGCGCCCGAGGGCGCCCTACGCACAGCCGCCATCAATTGCAGGTATGCAAATACCTGACTGAGGGGAGCTTGTGCACTTTCATTTACCACGGGCTACTAAACCCGATCACTGGGAATCAGTGACAGGAATCAAGTTACCGATGGCCCTCCAGGCGCACAAGCCGGCGGATTCTGGCGTAGTCGTAGGCAACGGCGCAAGGTGTTGTAGCCTGGATGGCGTAACGCGAGGTGTCTTTTAAACGCCAGGGCAAATGCTGTTAAACGTACCCGCCGAAACGTTGATGAGATCCGAAAAACTACGCCCGATAACCGCGCTAAGTCCGCATTCCCCAAAGGAATGCCCCACATAAAATCTGTGCATTTTTCTTATCCAGCCCCCCGGCGTACCTTGCTGCAGAGACAAGGAGAATCGCCCATTGAACTCATCCGCCCCCAACCCCGCCGATAAATTCGACACCTCCCGCGCCAACGAATACGCCAGGCAAAGCCGCATCGCTCTGGCCGGTTATGACGCCTGTCACGATCTGGCGGCATGTATGTTGGCAGCCAGTCTCGGCCAGTCGTGCTCGGCAAAAATACTGGTCGTCGGTGCTGGCGGCACCGCACAGGAAATCATCGCAATGGCCGCGCTGGAGCCGGGTTGGCGGTTCACGGCGGTTGATCCTTCCGAGCCGATGCTGCAGGCGGCGACGCAGCCATTGCAGGCTAACGGTTTGCTCGGCAGAACCGAGGTGCGCCTTGGGCACGTTGATGACTTGCCAATTGACGAGTTATTCGATGCGGCAACGTTGATTGGAGTGCTTCACCATCTCAATGGCGACGGGCCGAAGAGGGACATTCTGCGATCAATTCAGGCTCGGCTGAAGCCGGGCGCGCCGCTGATCATCGCGGGCAATCACTACGCTTATGCCAGCCAACCGTTATTGCTGGCGGCATGGGGGCAGCGCTGGCGGCAGCAGGGCGCCAGTGCGGACGAGGTGGAGGCCAAGCTTGGCAAGATTCTTCAGGGCGCCGATCCGCCGCATTCCGAGGCGGCGGTTCAGGCGTTGTTGCATGAGGCCGGGTTTGGTGATGCGACGCGGTTTTTCAGCAGTCTGTTCTGGGGGGCGTGGCTGACGTGTAAAGCGCTCTGAGCGAAAAATTGCTCAGCACTGGGTTTCTTCACTGATCTATAGTCATTTGGCTCGGCCATCGGCCCGGCCAATGCCACCCGCGAAGGAGCGCGCGACTTGATCACTCGACTGCAAGCTCTCAAGTTGATTCAGATAGCCGTCGCACTGCCGGCCTACACCGTGCCCGCAACCACCACGATCGGTTTTACGCTCTGGGCCGTGATAACGCTGCCGATCAATCTGTTCACCGGGCAATTTTCATCAACGTGGCTATGGGTGTTCCTGGGCGTGACGCTGCTGTCGTTTTCGCAATGGGCCTGCTGGAGCATTTTTGCTGACGGGCTGGAGGATGATCCCCCCGTCCGACATCTGCCGCTGCTCTTGCTGGGTATGCTGATTACGTTGCTCATGGGGGCCGTCGCCTGGATTACCTTTCACGCAAGCCTTGGCGGGTTGATGTGTGGCTCACAGGGGATCGCAGCCTGCCTGCTTCTGGTCATCAATTTGATACGGAAGAAATCGAGTTCGTTTGAACCGTGAAACACGCTGCAGACGCTGCGTTGACGGGTGTCCAGCCATCACTCAAGCAAACGCACCCGCGATAAACGCTTCCAGCGACTTCTCTTCCAGAATTTCGATAGAGAAGTGACCGAAGCGTTTGGGCAACCAGATAATCCGTGTCCCGGAAGGGGATTGCAGGTGTTGGCGGGTCAAGGGATTGCCATTTTCATCTTCGGGCTGCACGCCGGCGATCAGCAGGTCGTCATAAGCCTTTTCGATGTCCGGTGTTGTGTAGCAGTGACGGTAAATCATGCCTTCGCCGACGGTATCGAGCAGCGTCTTCAAGTTGCCTTGAAGCGGTTGCACCAGCATGAAACGCTCTTGCCCGATCATCGCGACCGCATAGCGCACATGCAGGCCGCCGCGTTGCCATATCTGGGTTTTGGAGATGTTGGCGTTGAGGATCTGCGCATAGTAGGCACACGCGTCCTCGAGATGGTTGACCAGCACATCGACGTGACTGAACTTCAGATCCATTGAATGCCTCCCGCCGATGCGGTGTCCGGGTTAATCAGCGGTTGCCGGGCTCTCGGTCGATGCTGCCGCCTCAGCCTCCAGCTTGGCCCGATCAGCCTTGCTAATGTATTTCGGCTTTTTCGGCGCCAGTTTTGCGCTGGCCTTTTTGGCTTTTTCCTTGAACAACTGCTGCAGTTTTTTCTGACGGTTCATGTTTTTTACTCAATGTGTTCGTGCTGGAGGGGGCTGGTTTTCAGACCAATAGCTTAGGTATTGATAGCGGGTTTCTCGGCGCCTTGGCCGCAGTAATACGAATTGTGCGCATGGTAGGCGTGAATCGGGGCGATGGCCAGAATTCAACGTGTGACGGGGCGTCCACTCTCGAAACGTTGTCAGTTGGGCAGGCCAGCGTCTTTTCCCACCATTGTGAAGCCGCCCCAGGTTCGATGTGGAACCCCGGCAAACCGAGGACGATCATCGCCTTCGGCTTTGGCGTTTCATGCCAGACGCATACCCATCTCGACGGCCCGTTCCTCGAAACCAAACTCTGCGTACATGCGCGCCGCGCGTTCATTGAACGGCCAGACCGTCAGCCGCAAGTCCTGTGCATCATGTTCAATCGCCCAGTCTCTGACGCGCTGAATCAGCGCGCGACCAATGCCTTTGCCGGAAAACCGTTCCGCCACACACACCGATCCGATGCGAACGACTTTTTGCGGCTGCATCAGTGGTGGCTTGCTCGACGACAGGGTAGCGGTGATGAACGCAGCGGCCTGATCGCCGACGTGCGCGATATAGGCAATTTGGTCCGGCTTGTCGAAAACCCCTGACCAGTGCGGCAGGTCGCGGGAAAAGTCTTCGGTGGCGGCGGCGTAGATGTCGGGGCGGGCAGCGTGGTGCACCACGTTGAGCAATTGGCCCAGCTCGCACAGGGTCAGTGCATCGGCGGCGGTGGCGACTCGATAAGTGATGGTTTCTTCCATGATGATTTTTTCCTTGAATGTGTTGAGGGGCCGCGCGACGGCGCGAGGCAATCTGGAACCGTCAGGTTCAGCTGACTGGCCGCTCACCCAAACGCTCGACCAGCCTTACAAGATAACCGTCTGGATCCTGGACGATGAATTCGCGTTGACCCACTTCTACCTTGTCCGCCCGATACCAGGTGTCCTGGCATGCTCGGTAAAGTGAAAACCCTGCTTCGCCAAGCCTGCGAATGACGGGGGCGACGGCCTCAACGTCAATCTGCAGGTTGATGCCTCTGCCAAAAGGTTTGTCCAGCGCAGCGGTCAGCCATTGATTGGCGTGCGGATCAATCTGTTCCAGCATGACTTGAGCTCCATTGAGGTCAAGGTAGGCAAAGCCCTCTTCGGAACGTTGGTAAGCAATGTTGAATCCCAGGCAAGACACCCAGAAGGCCAGGCTCTCATCCAGTTGGCTAACCATTAATTCGGGTACCAGTTTGTTGCGTTCGAACATGAAGTGTCTTCCGTTACGAGGGGGAGCCCGTTATCCGAGTCTTTCAGTTGAATGTCACAGCAGACGTCAAATCCGCAGTCGAGACATTAAGTCCGCGCCAATGACCACGATGCGCTTGCCTGCTGTATGTCCCATAGCAACCTCCTTGTTGTCGACCGGGTGACGGTACTACAGGTGGGCGCGGGTTTGCTCGCGAATGCCGTGGGTCAGTTAATGCAGAGGCCGGACGTGCGGGCCTCTTCGCGAGCAAGCTCGCTGCTACAGGGGTGTTGCGCTGGTTGCGAAATCAGCGCAAAAAAACGCCCGGCATTTGGCCGGGCGTTGGATGCAGTCAGACATTTATGCCGCCATGTCCTTCTTGTAACTGGCCTTCATGGCTTCCATTTCGGCACCCAGTTCATCGAGCTTTGCTTTGCCCAAGAGCTTTTTCGCCTGAGGAAACATTTCCGTTTCTTCCTCTTCGATGTGATGTTCCAGCAGTTCCTTGACCGCTTTCACCCGACCGGCAAATTCAGGTGTGCCGGGGTCGGTCATTTTCAGATCCGGCAGTACCAGTGAGTCGACGGCGAGGTGTTCTTCCTTTAGCGGCCGGGATGCGACGCGGTGTTCTGGCTGATGTGTTTGGGGCCGGCAATTGCCCAGGCGATCAGCCCGAACAACGGCACAAACACAATCAGCACAATCCACACCCCCTTATTGTTCGATTTTCCCTCGCTTTTACGCACCCGATTGATGGCCCACAGTTCGATCAGTAGAAGAACTGCCGCCAGTACGATCCACACGGTTTCGATATGCATTGGCTACCTCCTGATGGTCTTTCAGTTAGGTGGTGTGCGCCGTCGCGGGTTCATTTATTTTTCTCCAGCGCCTTGAGCGGCTGTGCCAGATCCAGCGCGATAAGGCCGCGCACCCGCCGACACGAGCCCATGCTCGTTTTGCCGCAGTGGTGTGTCGAAAACATCACGCGCGTGGGGCGGCACCTCGAGAGAGGCGAACTGGCTGCTCAGCCAGCTGTAGAGTTGAGACACCGCAGGGGAGATCTGCTTGCGGTGCGGACAGACCATGCTCAGCGGCGAGGCATTGCCCGGATAGTCCGCGAGCAACACCAACAGACGCCCGGCGGCCACGTCGGCGCTGACGTCCAGCCACGATTTGCAGGCGATACCTTCGCCCTCCAGCGCCCAGCGCCGAACCACATCGGCATCGTCGCTGAACAACGGGCCGCAGACGTGGATCGTTTGTCCGCCGAGGGTCCACTTATCGAACACCCGACCGTTTTGCAGATAAAGCAAGCAGGGATGGTTGAGCAGTTGCTCCGGGGTTTGCGGTTGCCCGCAGCGCTCGACATATTCTGGCGAGGCAACCAGAATACGCCGGTTCCAGGGGGCCAGCGGCAGCGCGACATAGTTGGCGTCTTCGTTCAAACCGTAACGGATGGCGACATCCACCGGATCGCGAAACAGGTCGGCGACCTGATCGGACAGCGCAAAACGCAAGGTGAGCTCAGGGTGTTGGCGGCGGAATTGCGACAGCCACGGCAACAGCACATTGCGCCCCAGATCGGACGGTGCGGTGACTTGCAGCACGCCCTTGAGCGTAGCATTTTCACCGCGCAGGTTTTCCTTGCCCAGTTTCAACGCCTCCAGCACCGCGTGGGCGGTCGGCAGGTACTGCTCACCCTCGGCGGTCAGGCGCAGACTACGCGTGGTGCGCGCGAACAGACGCACGTCCAGCTCACGTTCCAGGCGCTTGATCGCGGCAGCGACCTGGCCCGGCAATAAATCGGCTTCCAGCGCCGCGGCGGTAAAACTGCCCAGCGCGGCACTGCGAATAAACAGGCCCAGATCATCGACGCGAATCAATCTTCACTCCTAGGGTGAAAGTGTTGGCGGATTCTGCGGGTTTTTCTTTGCTCTCGTGAGCTCGAAAATGTTTGCAAGTGTGTGCGTCAGTTCTTCAAACAGCGAGCTTCAATGAAAACCTTCACCTTCACCCCCCACAGACTATCGAATGATGACGTTGACGCTACCCGACCCAAGCCCGGCCCAAGGCAACTGTTGATTGAAGTTCACGCGACTGCAGTCAGCCCTGGCGCGAGCGACATGCCGGTGGCGGCGCTGCTCCAAGAGCCGAAAATTCTCGGCTGGGGAGCGGCCGGTGTGGTTCGTGAAGTCGGCCCGGAGGCGACGCTGTTTCAGCCGGGCGATGACGTGTTTTATTGCTTTCACGGCAGCATCGGCGACACCGGCGGCCCCAGCCCGATGCACTCGGTGGATGAACGAGCGGTCGGGCACAAGCCGCGAACCTTGAGTGCAGCGCGTGCGGCGGCATTGTCTTTACCTTCTGTCACCGCCTGGGAATTGCTCTTTGAGCGTCTGGGTGTTGCGCAGGATTCGGGGGCGGGCGAGTGCCTGTTGATCACCGGGGCGGACACTGATGTGGGGTCGATGCTGGTGCAACTGGCCCGGCAGTTGACCCGGCTGACGGTGATCGCGTGCGCCAGCACTCACGCGGTGGATTCGGTTCGGCAGTGGGGCGCGCACCATGCGCTTGATCACGCCGCGATAGCTGATCAGTTGCAGGCCCTCACCATCGCCGAGGTCAGCTACGTCGCCAGTCTGATTGATACCCAACAGCACTTTGCGCAGTTGATCGACGTGCTGCGCGCGCAAGGGCGTCTGGCCGTGAACGACGAACCACAACATCTCGACGGGATGCACCTCAAGCGCAAGTCCTTGTCGCTGCATTGGCAAATGCCATTTACCCGTTCGTTGTTCGAATCCGCCGACCTGATCAATCAGTATCAGTTGCTCAACCGTGTCTCTACGCTCGTGGATCAAGGCGTTTTGCAAACCTGTGTGAGCACGTCGGCGGACGCTGGCGCGGCGGACAGTATGCAACGCGCCGCTGCACTGCTTGAACGTCTCAAGGCCAAAGGCAAACCTTAGTGGAAGGCTGATTTTCATTTTTTTGATGAAAGTGTTGGCGCGTTTTGCGGGTTTTTCTTTGGTTAAGGGCAGTCGAAGATGGCTGCAAGTGAACGCATCAACCCTCACACAGCGAGTTTCCATGAAAGCCATCACCTTTACCCAACACGCCTTGCCTATTGAAGATCCACAAGCGTTGTTCGACACCGACATCCCGCGTCCGACGCCCGGCCCGCGCGATCTGCTGGTCGAAGTTCACGCGGTTTCAGTCAACCCGGTGGATACCAAGGCACGCGCCGGCACTTTCACTAAAGAACCGAAAATCCTCGGTTGGGATGCGGCAGGTATCGTCCGCGAAGTCGGCTCTGAAGTAACACTGTTTCAACCCGGCGATGAAGTGTTCTATGCCGGCTCGATTGCCCGCACCGGCAGCTACAGCGAATTGCATCTGGTCGATGAGCGAATTGTCGGGCACAAGCCGCGCTCATTGAGTGCTGCTCATGCGGCTGCGTTGCCGCTGACATCGATCACCGCCTGGGAATTGCTGTTTGACCGGCTCGGTGTCGTTGAAGGCACGGGGGAGGGCAAGTGCCTGTTGATTACCGGTGCGGCGGGTGGCGTCGGTTCGATGCTGGTGCAACTGGCGCGGCAATTGACCCGGCTCACGGTCATTGGCACCGCGTCGCGCCAGGAAACCGCTGACTGGGTCAAGCAACTGGGGGCGCATCACGTCATCGATCACAGCCAGCCGCTGCTTGCTCAGTTGCAGGCGATCGGCATTGCCGAGGTCGACTATGTCGCCAGCCTGACCCACACCGAGCAGCACTTTTTACAACTGATCGAGGTGCTGAAACCGCAGGGGCGTCTGGGCGTGATCGACGATCCCGACAGCCTCGATGTGATGCCGCTCAAGCGCAAGTCGTTGTCGCTGCATTGGGAGTTGATGTTCACTCGTTCGTTGTACGAAACCGCCGACATGATCGAACAGCATCACTTGCTCAACCGGGTCTCCGACCTGATTGATCTGGGCGTTTTGCAAACCACCGTCGGCGAGCACTTCGGCGCGATCAACGCCGCCAACATGCGGCGCGCCCATGCGCTGGTCGAGAGCGGCAAGGCCCGGGGCAAGATCGTTCTCGAAGGTTTCTGAACACCGCCATCTGCACAGTCAGACGTGCCACCAGAAGGGCGCGTCAGGAGCACGTTATGCGTATGAAAAAACTTTCCGCCACGATTGCCATGGTCACGGCTGCCGCATTGGCCATGCCGTTCGCGCATGCCGTCAATGCCGTCGCATTGCCGGCCAATGCACCCGCCGATCGGCCTTTCGGCAAGCTTGAACAAGTGCATGCGTTCTACGACGCGATGCCAACCGGGGTGACGGTCAGCGAGACCGGGCGAATCTTCGTCAACTATCCGCGCTGGGGCGACGATGTACCCTTCACCGTGGGCGAGATCCGCGACGGCAAGGTGGTCGCCTATCCAAATGCGGCGATCAACCGGGAAAACCCCCATGACCCCAGCGATGGGCTGATCAGCGTGCAAAGCGTGGTGGCCGATGGTCAGGGCCGTGTCTGGCTGCTCGACACGGCAGCCCCGGGTTTCGCCGATCCGAAACCGCGCGGCGCCAAGCTGGTGGCGGTGGACCTTGCCAGCAACACGGTCGTCAAGCGTCTGGTGTTCCCGGAGAACGTCATGTTGCCCAGCACCTACGTCAACGACATGCGTTTTGATTTTCGCACCGGCGAGCAAGGCACTGTTTATCTCACCGACTCATCGTTGCGCGGTCCGGGGGCGATCATCGTCGTGGACATCGCCAGCGGTCGCGCCATGCGCCGCTTGAGCGGAGTACCGTCAACATCGGTTGATCCGTCCTTCGTACCTGTTGTGGAAGGCCTTCCAGTGATGGTCAAGGGCGCCGACGGCAAGCAAAAACCGCTCGGTGTGGCGTCCGACGGCATCGCCTTGTCGGCGGACGGCAAGACACTGTATTTCACGCCGTTGTCCAGCCGCCACCTGTACTCGGTACCGACCGCATTGCTGCGTGATTCCAGCGTCAGCGAGCAACAACTGGCCGCTGCCGTGCAGAATCTGGGCGAGAAAGGCGCATCGGACGGCATGGAGGCGGACGCCAGCGGCGCACTTTATGCTGGCGACTACGAGCACAACTCGATCCGTAAACGCCTGCCGGACGGCCAATGGCAAACCATCGTGCACGATCCACGCCTGCTCTGGCCCGACACGTTGTCCATCGGTCCTGACGGCTATCTGTATTTCACCGCCAACCAGTTGCACCGCCAGGCGGCGTTTCGCGGTGGCCAGGATCAGCGGCAAAAACCCTACAGCCTGATGCGTCTGAAAATCGACGCGGCGCCTGCACCTACCCGGTAATACCTGTTCGAATTTTCTGGAGAATTGATGATGAATGCATCCACTGAAGTGTTGGTTTCGATTGCCGTCCTCAAGGCCAAAGCGGGCAAGGAGCAAGCCTTGAAGGAGGGCTTGCTGGCGCTGGTCGAGCCGACCCGGGCCGAGCCGGGCAATCTCGACTATGTGTTGTTCGAACTGCGTGACGAACGCGGCACGTTCTATATGCGCGAGGCGTTCAAGAATCAGGCGGCACTGGATGCGCATTTCGCCACGCCGTACTTCCAGCGCTTCGCAGCCACGGCGGATGACCTGCTTGCCGAGCCGTTGCAATTGATCTTCCTTGAGCAAGTCTCGAACTGACAGCGCTACAACACTCAGTCGTCCTTCCAACCTTTCGGGGTGTTCTGCAATGAAAGATTCCGCGCAACGGCCAGGCCAGACAACGTCGCTTCATGAAGACAGCGATGCCATTGAAACTCTTGAGTGGCTCGACGCCCTGGCCAGCGTTGCGCGGGTCGCTGGCAGGCGCCGCGTCAGGTACTTGCTGCAACGGCTGGCCGAGCAGGCCAATCGCTTGGGCGTGCAGGGCGGCGCGGGTGCGTACTCGCTCTATCAGAACACCATCGCGCTGGAGCAGCAGCCGGACTATCCCGGCGACCTGGTGATGGAGGAGCGCCTCACCTCGATCATCCGCTGGAATGCCTTGGCGATGGTGGCCAAGGCCAACAAGGCCTATGGCGAGTTGGGCGGTCACATCGCCAGTTTTGCTTCGGCGGCCGAGATTTTCGAGGTCGGTTTCAATCATTTCTTTCGTGCCGACAGTGATCAGGGACGCGGTGATCTGGTGTACTTCCAGGCGCATTCGGCGCCCGGCGTCTATGCGCGGGCCTTCCTCGAAGGCCGCTTGCAGCAGACGCAACTGGAGCGCTATCGGCAGGAGGTCGACGGTGGCGGCTTGTGCTCGTACCCGCACCCTTGGCTGATGCCGGACTTCTGGCAGTTTCCCACCGGCTCAATGGGTATCGGGCCGATCAATGCCATCTACCAGGCACGGTTTCTGCGCTATCTGCAACATCGCGGCATTGCCGCGACGGCGGGTCGGCATGTCTGGGGCGTATTTGGTGACGGCGAGATGGACGAGCCGGAGTCGATTGCCGCGCTGTCGCTCGCCTCGCGGGAAAGCCTCGATAACGTCACCTTCGTGATCAACTGCAACTTGCAGCGTCTCGATGGCCCGGTACGGGGCAACGGGCAAATCGTTCAGGAGCTGGAATCGCTGTTCAGCGGTGCCGGCTGGAACGTGATCAAAGTGCTGTGGGGCTCTGACTGGGATCGGTTGTTCGCCCGCGACGAAGGCCACGCGCTGCTGCGCCATTTCGCGGCCATGGTCGACGGCGAGTATCAGAACCTCGGCGCCAATGATGGCGCGTACAACCTCAGTCACTTCTTCAATCAAGACCCGCAATTGCAAGCGCTGGTTGCGGATATGACGCCGCAGCAGATCGACGCGCTGCGCCGGGGCGGCCATGATTTTCGCAAACTGCACGCGGCGTTCGAAGCGGCGAAGAATCACGAGGGCAGGCCGACCGTGATTCTGGCGAAAACCAAAAAGGGTTTCGGCATGGGCCAGATTGGCGAATCGCGCAACACCTCACACCAGCAGAAAAAGCTTGATGTCGAGGCACTCAAGGCCTTTCGTGATCGCTTTGCCTTGCCGCTGGACGATCAGGCCGTGGAGGAAATGCGCTTCTATCGGCCTGCCGACGACAGCCCCGAGTTGCGTTACCTGCAGCAACAGCGACGTGCGCTGGGCGGTTATCTGCCCAAGCGCAACAGCGTGGCAGCGGTAATCCCGGTGCCGCCGCTCGACAGTTATGCGCGGTTTGCGCTGGCCCCGGACGAGCGGGAAAACTCCACCACAATGGCGGTCGTGCGCCTGTTCACCCACCTGATCAAGGACAAACAACTGGGTCCGCGCATCGTGCCGATCGTTGCCGATGAGGCGCGCACTTTCGGCATGGCCAACCTGTTCCGGCAGATCGGCATCTACTCGTCGGTGGGGCAACTGTACGAGCCGGAAGACGCCGGCGCGCTGCTTTATTACAAGGAATCCACCGACGGCCAGTTGCTGGAGGAGGGCATCACCGAAGCCGGCGCCATGTCCTCGTGGATCGCTGCGGCCACCTCGTACAGCGTCAATGGCGAGCCGATGCTGCCGTTCTACATCTACTACTCGATGTTCGGCTTCCAGCGCGTCGGTGATCTGATCTGGGCGGCGGCTGATCAGCGCGCCAGAGGTTTTCTCATCGGCGCCACGTCAGGCCGCACGACGCTGGCTGGCGAAGGCTTGCAACATCAGGACGGTTCCAGCCAATTGATGGCCGCCACCGTGCCCAACTGCCGCGCCTATGACCCGGCATTCGCCAGCGAAGCGGCGGTGATCATCGATCATGGCAGCCGGCGCATGCTGGAGCAGCAAGAGGACGAGTTCTATTACCTGACCGTGACCAACGAAAACTACGTGCAGGCGCCGCTGGAACCCGATCAATACGAACAGGTGATTCGCGGCATGCGCCTGTATGCCCGTCACGGCGACAAGGTCCCGGCCGTGCGCCTGCTAGGTTCCGGAGCGATTCTGCGCGAAGTGATCGCCGCCGCGCAGATGCTGGACGAAGAGTGGCAGGTCAGCAGCGAAGTCTGGAGCGTCACAAGCTTTTCCGAGTTGGCGCGAGAGGCGCGCGAGGTGCAGCGTCAACAGGTGTTCGGGGGGGACGTCCATCAGCAAAGCCATCTGACACGTTGCCTGCCCGGCGGCGCGCCAATTGTGGCGGCCAGCGATTACGTGCGCGCTTATGCGCAACTGATCGCACCTTACTTGCAGGCGCCTTACCTTGCCCTGGGCACCGATGGCTTCGGGCGCAGCGACACGCGTTCGGCGTTGCGCCGGTTCTTTGAGGTGGATCGCTATCACATCGTGCTGGCTGCGTTGGCGGCGGTAGATCCTCAGGCGCATGCTGTGGCGCGGTCGCGATACGGCATCGAGGCGAGCGTGCAGGCACCGTGGAATTGTTGATTGGCTTGCTCGCGCTCCGGCCAATATTCTTCACGCCGTCATGTGTGTCGGATATTGGCTGATGAGCGTTTCGGGGCTGCCCATGACCACGGAGTGGGTGCTTACCTCGCTGATCATCGTCCTTTGCGCAGGTTCGCTTTGGCTGCCGGTGTTGGTTTTGCACAAGCGTTTGTAGGTGATGGCGTCGAGCGCGGGGGAGGTAGGGACGGCGCTCGATGCGCAATACCGTGCGGTTTACCGGATGTGGTTCTGGCTGGGTGCATGCGGGCAAAGAGGCGATGGTCACGCTTGGAGTCAATGTGTACGTCTCATCCGTACGACAGAAAGCCGGGAATAAGCCCGGCTTTTTTGCGTCAGGAAAATTTCAGGAAACGCTGTTCATGGTCAGGATTGGGCAGCAGGCAGGTATCGTACTTGCCAAACAACCGATAGCGATTCAGCGCGATGCGGTCATAGCCCCAGTCCCGTAATACGCGGGGGAAGAGTCGCAGCAGTCGCAAAGGCTGCCAACGGCCGGACAACTGGCCGATGACTTCGAAAAAGGCGTCCGAACGCTCCCAGTAGTGCCGGTCACGAATCACCGCCATGGTGTCGAACTGATCCAGCGGTAACCCCGCCCACGCGAGCAGCGCCTGGCCCTCGGGTGACTGCACCGCCGCCAGTCGCACGCGCCGCTGGTGGTCATGCCGAATCAGAAACCGCGCCCAGCCATTGCACAGCTTGCACACACCGTCGAACAGCACCACCGTCTCGCCTGGCTTGAGCAATGGCGCGGGGGTAGGGCGGGTTTGCGCAGATGGCATGGAGAAAGTCCGTTGGGGGGGGCCGTAATCGGGGAGAGGGTTGGGGTATGCAATTCAACCCTATTTGAAGACGTGTATCAAACTTCGAGCGACGTGGGCTTCGACGGCGTCTTCTCTGGCGCACTAATCTCGAAACCCGCATATCAGGCCGATGCACCAAGATTACGGTAATCTTTTTTTCTCCAGGTTTGAGTTGTCAGTCGACTCTTTTTCTACATCTGGATTGTCGAATTTGCGCGTTTCGTTGCGATGAAGAAACTTTTCATCCCCTAGATAAATCGCGGCCCGACTGACCTTGTTCCCATTGGCAGAAAAAAATCAAATCGCCAGGCTGGATCCCGCTCTTCTTGATGGAGACGATTTCTGGCTCGGAAAGTTTTATCGGTGCACTATCGTTTAATAGCTTGATAGCCCAGTTTGTGAGCTCAGGAGAGGTCTGCACCTCGCCTTCTTTTTTTGGGGCAAGCAATGAGATAGCCAAGTTGCCATAGTCTCTTTTAATTTGCTGATCTTGTACGCCGCGCTGAACCCAGTAGCCAATTAGCGCCAAAACAACTGGAATCGCTATCATTGAGAATATCTGGCTCAGCAAAAGTGCTTTTTTCAGTGTCAATTCCGACACGCTCTCTTGGGGGGGCGGAATGTTCATTTTTCCTTTCTGTCATATTTAGCACCGCTAGCAGTTTTTTAAAATCGCCAATAAGAAAATGAAATGTGTTGATTTGGATAGCTGTAAGTTGTGGGTGCTCTATGTCAGAGCCCGAACTGTTCTCACCTATCAAATCTGTCTAATGACATTGTGAAAAGGGAATTGTGAATTCTTAGCGGTTTTGAGGCGTGACCAAGTCATACCCATGGCGGGCAACCCAACTGCCAGTGCACAGATAAGAACAATATGTTGCATAACAAAATCGTAAGTCTGGTTCAGTAAGGCTTTATACTTGACGACGCAGAGGCATTCATTTCCCAAAGCAGGCGTCACAAAAACAGATAAGAGCAATAAAAAAACGAACCAGTCGCACATAGATACGAATCCGACCTTCAATCGTTGCCACTTAATTCTCAAGTTGTTCCCAGAGCGCTTGCGCATTTTCTTTACCTGCAGCACATTGCTTCCATGCATAACGGTGTCTTTCGCATCCCACTTCATGTCATTTATATTGACTGTCCTATACTGGCTAACACATCTCTTCCAAAAGAAAAATGTTCTCCAAGGATGTATTTCAAAGTGCTCCAACGCCTCGTCGGTAAACACGAGTGCTGATTTGATTGACTTTAGTGTTGAGGTATTGGCGAGTGGGCCGTCAATGTCTAGTGCATATATCCTGCCTTGCGTCCTCACTTTAAATCTACCAGTTCCTTTTTTAGTGAAGTCTCCGAGATCAGACTTTGAGTAATGGACCAATTTTTTTGGTGTTGACTTGTTGGACATGAAAGCTCCGAACTAAGAATATTGCAAAGCCACCGCGACAGCGTAAAGCTACTCAAAGAGGTGATCTTTGCAGTTGAAATAAATACAAAATGTTAAGTAGTGCATCACCTGAAATTTTCAATCGATGGGCATAACCCAACGCTCACCATTTCGGACGAAAACAAAGCACCGAGACGGTGATTGCAAGATGATATCATGCAAGTCCGCGCGACCAAATCGGAAGTTCGTGATTTGTTGTGTGCGACGAAGCGGTCGCTGGGCAGGAGTATCAAACGGGCTAAGGCCGCCTTTTAACAAAACGTCAGGTGTCAAATGCCGGAAGTCGCACTTGTTCCGAAGTTCTTAAAATTGTTCGCCGCGGAGCATGGCCTCCAAGTTCATGACTGCCTCTACGGGGCCATTGAGCTTGGGGGTGAGTTTCCGATTGAGCAATCCTCCGCTGCCGTTTATGGAATCTGGGCTCACATGTCCGAGCCGCCCAGGCGCGGACTAGCCCAAGTACCCGGTTTTTCGGGCTGGTATCCTGTTTACTGGGGCAAGGACATATCACCTGTAAGCCGAATCAAAGCCCATGTACAAGGACACAAAAACGGTAACATCGGCCTGCCGGGCATCCTCGAATTGAGCGGCGCACGCCTAGTGTTCGGTGCTGTTTTGGTTTCGGAGTACCAACGCTTTGAGGCGCTTCTGCACCAGCATTGTCCCCCATTCAAGGGAACGCCATCGATTGGCCGTCAGGGCACGGTGGTTAGAGTACGGTGAATTCCAACATGGCGGCTGACGCGCAAAAAGATGTGTTACCAGTCTTCAGACTGACTGAATTCAGCTTTACGGCCATCGATGTCTATCGAGGTAACACAGCACACTGCCAGGGCTAAAAGCCCTGGCAGTTTGCTGATGTTACTTTTTCTTTTTTGCCGGCTTATCCGACTTTTCCGCTTTCTCTGATTTCTTGACCTTCTCTGGCTTGCTGTCAGCTTTCTTTGCAGATTTCTTTGGTTCGGCCTCTTTTTTCTTGTCTTTCTTTTCGGAAGACTTCGAAAGAGCCGAGGCCGCAGCGGATTTCTTTTCAGGTGATGACTTTTTGTCTTTCAATTCCTTGCTGGCCTTCGAAGCGTCACCTTTGCCTTTCTTCTCGTCTTTAGCCATGTTGACCACCTCTCGGAGCATGCCGGTATTGGCACATTGCCTGTGCAATTTGTTCACAAGCTGATCATTAGGCGAGTGCGTCCAGAAGCGGTTCAAATTCTTTTGGCACGTCGAGACGGGCTGCTGCTGATGCATCTCTCTGAGGTGGTATCACAATGCCATCGCTTGCTGATAATCTCCGCTCCCTTGACCATCCCTGCTCATGGAGAGCCCATGTTGGTGCGCCATCCTCTCTCGCTCATCCTCTTCTCAGCCGCACTGCTTGCCGGTTGTGCGACCCCGCCTGTCGCCGTCAAACCAGCCGAGCCCATCCACCTGGAGCCGCTGGGGCAGAGCCTGCCGCAGACCCGTGCGCGCATGGCGTTGATTGACCAGATCATCAACAACGACCGGGTCGTGGTCTCGTCGCTAAAGCCGGTACTTTCCAAGACCGATAACGACGGGCGGGTTGCTGCGCTGCGCAAGAAGGACGGTGGGGCCTTGCCTGACGGTTACTGGGCGCTCTACAAACAGAATCTGGAAGCGCTTCAGTACGATCTCAATCACCAACATGACGCGGCACGCGCCGAGTACATCGCGACGTACCGCGACGAACTGAACCGGGTCGATGACGGCACGTTGCAAGCCATGGCCACGTCGCCCAAAGCGCTGGAGGAGGGGAGTCGGCGCCAATGGAATGCCCGCCTGAGCGACAGAACCCTGCGCTACATGCTCACCAGCGAGCAATCGGCGAGCGCTGCCACTGACGCCCATCTCAATCGCATGGCGTTGATGGATCGTCAGTACAACGTGTGCGCGGTAAAACCTGAATGCTGGGATGCACCGGTTAAAAAGTGATGTGACCGGATCGGCTCACAGCGTCGCAAGCTGGCGGTTATTCGGGCCGCTTGCGAGGTGTGACCTCAGGCACGTTTCGGCAGTTTCCAGTTCGGGCGGATGAAGTGGCAGGTATAGCCATTCGGAATGCGCTCGAGGTAATCCTGATGCTCCGGCTCCGCTTCCCAGAACGGCCCGGCCGGGTCGATTTCGGTGACCACTCGGCCCGGCCACAGTTTTGATGCGTCGACGTCGGCGGCGGTGTCTTCGGCGATGTCGCGTTGCTGTTCGCTGAGGTAATAGATCGCCGAGCGATAGCTGGGGCCGAGGTCGTTGCCCTGACGGTTGGGTGTGCTGGGGTCGTGTATCTGGAAGAAGAATTCGAGGATCTGCCGATAGCTGATCACCGCCGGATCGAAGACGATTTCGATCGCTTCGGCGTGGTTGCCATGGTTGCGGTAAGTGGCGTTCGGCACATCGCCGCCGGTGTAGCCGACGCGAGTTTGCAGCACACCGGGGTAGCGTCGCAGCAAGTCCTGCATGCCCCAGAAGCAGCCGCCGGCGAGAATGGCAGTTTCGGTTTGTGCGCTCATGGTCAGTCCTTCCTCATGGCCTTGGGTATAGCCATGGTAATGAGGGCGTGTTGAGCAATTCCAAGGCTGGGCCGCGCAAATATATCTGCGCGGCTTTCTAGCCTGAGGCAGTGGCAAACCTGAAAACCCCAGGCTTGCTCGTCCGCTTCGGATTACGTAATCAGATGACTTTCAACGCGTTGAGAATAACCAGCGACTGTTCGGCAAACGCCTGCGCCTGTTCCGTCAACGCGGCAAGGTTTTCTTCTGCGGTCAACAGCGGTCCGTTATCACCGACGAGAACCTCACCTTGCTGGCTGATGATGCCCCAGGCCAGTTGTGCCCATTCGGCCGGGTGCTTGTTGCCCTGTTTGATCGATATCAGGAACAGTTGCTGGAAGCGGCTGACCGGTACGCCTCCCCCGGTGACCGGGCTGGCCAGCACCTGAATCTGGTTGTTGAATAGCGCACGTTTGCACAGTTGCAGATTGAGTGTGCTGCAGCGCTCGTGTACCAGTTTTTCCGCCGCTTCGCTTTGGCACGGCGCTGCACAGCCCATGCCCACCAACACGGTGATGGCCTGCAACAAGTCGTCATAAGCCATCGCAGGGATCGAGGCGGACAGCTGACGCAAGGTTTTTGCTTCGCAGCCATTGCTGGCCAACGCATCCAGTACCGGGCCGTACACTTCATCCTGCAACGTAGCTTCGCCTGCCGGACCTTTGACGGTGCCCGGAATGCTTTCTACCCCTTGCATCAGGACAAAGCGGGTTTTCATCAGACTTTCGCGGTGTTCTGACGCGCAAAGTCGGTTGGCGCCGCGCACATACAAGTCGCGGCGGAAATGTTGATTGACGAAGTAGTCGCGCGCCTGCTCACGCATGATCGGGTGTTCGATGCTTTCCAGGAAATCCATGCCTTGCGCGCTCAGGTTGAGCGGGTCAACTGCGTCCAGCGGCACGGCGGTTGTAGCGTAGTCGAGCTTGGCGGCGGCGAAGGCGTCAACCACGTCGGTGAAATACATGCAGTCCCAGTTACGGTTGAAGTATTCATGAGCGACGTATTGGCGATTCTGGCCTTTGATGCTCTGCAACCTGGCATCCAGATTCGGTGCGGCGGCAGCGTAATTGGGATTGGCCGCCAGCAACGCTTCGGAGAATTGCAGCGCTGAATCGATGCGTTTTTCAGGGCTGGCGCTGGTCTGGGTGGCGAAGCGGTCGTGCAGGCTGAACAGATTGCGCAAGGGTGCCGAAGGCGACCAACCCGGGAAGCAGTTGTAGCTGACATACAACAGGCCGCCGGGTTTGAGATGACGACGGGCGAATTCGACGATCAGTTTCTGGTTGTCGCGGCTGACCCACGTCCAGATACCATGCAGGCTGATGCTATCGAACTGCGGCAGATCATTACGCGCCAGCAGTTGCTCGAAACTGTCGTCGTACAGCTGTGCCGAGCTGTTCCAGGAAGTCGCCAATGCATTGGCGTTAGCCGCCTGGCCTGGATGAAAGTCCGTGCCGACGTAGGCGCCCGGGTTGGCTGCGGCGTGGATGTTGATCGAGACACCTTGGCCAAAGCCCAGTTCGCAGTGATAGCCGTTGCTGCTCTCCAGCGTGGCAAAACCACGCAACAACAAACAATAGCGCTGGAAAACCGGGTTGATCTCCCGGCTATACCCGAAGGTGTAGCCCTCATCGGTGAAGTACCCTTCGTTCCAGTTGGCGCTCATGCATGCATCCTTCAATGTGTAGAAAAGTGGCTCTTATAAGGGGTAGTCCTTACGCGCGACAAGAAGAAAAACTTGTAAGGATATTTGTCGCGGACTGCTCCTCACTCAAGAAGCAGTGGACGCCGGTATGGCGGTCAGCTTCAACAGAATCAGGGGTGAAGTCAGACGTGTGTCTGAAATTTCACTAAGGTTCAGGGAGTGCCTCTATAGCGGCCAAAGCGAAGAAAGGTTTAGTGAAGGGCGGGCAGGGCTCTGGGGTGCTGGTCAGCCAAAGGCCTCGGCAGCCGGGCGATGGCCAAATGTTCAGCGCCATCATTGACTGAATCAATAACAACCATTAACTCAATTAGATTCTCATATCGAAACAGCGGCGTAAGATCAGCTCCAGACCAACCCACTGCACACGGAGCACGTCATCATGAAACGCCAAACCATCCTCGGTATCGCATTCTCACTTTTCGCACTGAACGCAGTTGCCGCAGCGACTCAAACTGATCCCCTGTTCAGCGATGCAGTGGCTGCTGCGACCCAAACCGACCCACTCTTTAGCGATGCTGTTGCCGCCGACGGTTCGGATCGACTTAAAGGTAATCTGGTCGCCGAAGGTGGTGCCGACCGTCTGCTCGAACGCCGTACCGCTTGAATGCAGCGGTTGACCGCAGTAATCGGCGAAAGCCCGGCCTCATCGGCCGGGTTTTTTTGCCACGAATAGGGAAACAACCTCTTGATTACCCTGATCAAGGACTTGAACGAGTGACGGGCGCTTGCCCATCGACCCGCGCCGAAATCCATTCACGACTGTAAGCCAGCACGCTTTGAGCAATGGATGTCGGAAAATGGATAAAACCGTGCGGGGAGGAGGGCAGCAGATACACCTCGACAGGCGCCGATTGCACCCAGCGCTTGGCGATGTCGAGGGTGTCATCGCGCAGCGGATCAAGCTCCCCGGCAAACATCAGCGCCGGCGGGAAATCACTGAAGTCGCCATACAGCGGTGACAACGGTGGCTGCCGGCGCTGTTCGTCATTCAAGCCCGGCGTGAGCATGCGCAACGCGGTGACCATGCCGGGGCCGTCCAGCACCAGGGTTTGCGGGGGTGCAGCGCGCACGCTCGGCGTTCCGGTCAAATCGTAGACGCCGTAATACAACAGCGCGCCGCTGACCCGTTGCAGCAGATCGGGCGAAGGTTTGAGTGCCAGCAACGTTGCCGCCGCCAGATGTGCCCCGGCGGATTCGCCGATGACGATCACCGGCAGATCGGCAAACGCTTCGTCGGCCAATACCCAGCGAGCGGCCGCAACGCAGTCCTCCATCACCCCCTCAATGGGTGTCGATACCGCCAGCCGATAATCCACCGAGACCACCGTCACGTCGCAAGTATTGACGATGGCGATGTTGAAGTTGTCATTCATCTGCGCATTGCCGATCACCCAGCCGCCGCCATGGAAGTCCAGCACGACGCCTTTGGCTCGACCTTTGGGCCGGATGATTCGAACGGCCACGCCGCTATCAATCACCCTTCGTTCAGCCGCGACCCCAGCTTTGAGCAACTTGCTCGCGCCACCGATTTGACTGACTCGAAGCAGCGCCTGAATCATCCGTGGCAGCACGCGATTGCGGATTTTGAAGCGCGGTAACCAGGCGAGTTTCCTGTTGAAGGCGCGCACTTGCGCCAACTCGCGCTCGCCCTCTGGCCACGGCGCTTTGCCGGTGAATTGGGTCATCAGCGGTTCTTGACCAAAATCGAAAAGTTCAACGCGGCGGCCACACACAGCCACGCCAGATAGGGAAACAGAATCAGGCCGGTGATCAGATCAAGCTGCACCGCCAGCACGACCATCGCCGCGACCACCAGCCACAGCAGTGTGAGGATGATCATGGCGGCGAGAACCTGATGCGCGCCGAAGAACACCGGCGTCCACAGCGTATTCAGCGCAATTTGCGCGGCCCACAACGCCAACACGGTCTGACTGCCGGGGATCAGGCTCAAGCGGTAACCGGCCCAGGCCAGCAGCAGATAAATCACTGTCCAGGCCACCGGGAATGCCCAGTTGGGTGGGGTGAAGCCCGGTTTGGCCAACGACGCATACCATTCGCCCGGTTTGAACATGACGCCCGTGGTTGCGGCAGCCGCGCAGGCCAGAAGAAAAATGAAGAAGGTCATCGCCAGTCCTTAGCTGTGCTCAGCTGTTGGGAAGTGTAAGAAGAGGACGCCCGGTGACGCTAAAAGTTTGGAATGAACTGATATTTCTCTGCTCATCACGTAGTTGAACTAAAAAAGTGACTGGCGCGTCAGGATATTCAGTGGCTTCTCACTTCATAAGCGGATGACACCATGCACACCTACCACATCGAGTACCGATTCAACGGCGAGCCGCGCAGTCATGCATTCGAGCTCAAACAGCCGCAACTGGCCGAACACGAGGCGGCGATGCATCTTCTGGAACTGCATCTGGGTGATGCCGAAAACGGCCTGGTCATGCCTACGGCGGATTCCACACCGCAGGAGATTTTGGAGCAGGCTGCGCGGCTAGGGATTACGCAAATTCAGGTAGCGCCGCCAATCAAGAATTAACCACCGCAACCTCTTCTGATCAATGTCTGCCGGGCTCATCGCCAATGCAGTCGGGCGCATTGGGGCCGATCTCGATCATGCTGGCTGACACACTCGGCACGCCACTGAAGCCCCAGCTCAGAGGTCCACCATCGTGCACCAGATCGTAGATGCCACTTTCGCCCAGCAGTTGGCCGTTGCGATGGTCGTACAAGCGAAAAAAGGCCGGTATCTCCCAATGGGGAAACCAGGCGAGAGGGACCGAATCGTCCGGGTGAGCGCGAGGGTGAAAAAAGGCCGGCAGTACCCAAAAAGGCGTGAACTGCTGAACACGGTAGCAGCCGTGGGGACTGATATGGGCTTCGCCGGAAGGCTTCGCCAGCGCTTTTTCCCACCATTGGGAAGCGACCCACAACCCGCTCCATGAGGCGATGCAGAACAACAGGGCTGCGTAGATTTGCTTTGAGGGTTTTGTCATGTTCGCGGACCTTTCGAGAACGTGTCGTTGAAGCAGGTCCCTTGCGCGCGTGCGGGGATGCCGAGAAGGGTAGCCCAGCGCAATGACAATCACGCGCAGGGAGACGCTGCGTTTGAAGCGCGAAAGCGCTTCGCTCAACTCACAGGGCCCACATCCGCACCAACGCGAATTGCAGATCCACACTGACGCATGTCCGGCCGTCCACCCATTCATCTTCACGCAGGCGGCGTCCGGTATTGGTCTCGCGCTCACCTTTGGCAATCACCAACACAAACAGCCGGGTCGGGCACTCGAACGAGCGCAGCCGGTCGACATCGGCTCGCACTGACCAATCACCTTCCAGGCACTTGGCTTGCGACACATCACCCAGACATTTGATTTCAGCGATCATGGTGGGTACGCCACTGCCATCCACGGCGTATAGATCGGCTTTGCGGCGGTCGCCGATGGGCAGTTCTGTCCAGATTTCCACTTCATCCTCAAACCAGGCGCGAAGACTGATTTCGGCCTGAATCCAGTGTTCGCGGCAACTGTTGAGTTGCAGCACTTGCTCCAGATTCTTTTCCATGCCGCGAAAGGCTCGTTCGAACAAGCCGAGCCATTGAGGGGTATCCATTGTTCACATCCTGTGTCAGTCGAGTTGGGGGGCGATTATGGACTGGATCAATTTCACTTGAGAATGCACCCGCGCAACAAATGACTGCCGAAGGGTTTTTCAATCAGCCCTACGGACAGAAAACGCACCCCACGGCCCAATCGCGCAGGCATTTTCACTCGAACGCAATCTGTCATATTCCGTATCACTTCATTACACATAGTCACCAGCCCAACGCTTACTCCATGAGGCTGCACTGTGTTCCAACGTCTTCTGTGTTCGCTGTCCGTCCTGAGCCTGTCCATCGCCGCTGCCCACGCTGCCGAGTCCGTCCCGCTGGATACGCCACGCCTGCAAAGCATCGATAACTTGCGCGACATCGCGGGCATCACCACTGCGTACTCCACGGCCCACGACGGCACGATGCGCAGCGGCGTGTTCTACCGCTCCAACGCGCTGACCCCGTCGGCAGCAGATCTGGCGACCCTCAACAGCCTCGGCATCAAAGCGATTTACGACTTGCGCACGCCTAGCGAAATCGCCGCCACGCCGGACACGATGCTCACCGGCGCGACCTACGAAAACATCGACATCATCGGCAGCACCACTTCCGGCGCAAACATCACTACGGTCTCGTTCAAAAGCGCCGCCGACGCCATCGCCATGATGGAGCAGACCAACCGCGCTTTCGTCAGCGATGCCGGCATGCGCGGTCAGTTCGGCAAGCTGTTCAACGAGCTGGCCAGCGTTGATGCCGCCCAGTTATTCCACTGCACCGCTGGCAAGGACCGCACCGGCTGGACCGCCGCCGTGTTGCAAAGCATCGCCGGCCTCGATAACGCGACCATCATGGCCAACTACCTGGCCACCAACGACTACACCGCCGCCCGCGTCGCCGCCACGTTGAAAGCCATGCCGGCCAGTATGGCGAGCATCTATGCGCCACTGCTCGGCGTGCAAGCCAGCTACTTGCAGGCCGGCCTCGATGAGGTCACCGCGCAGTACGGCAGCATGGACAACTACCTCAAACAAGGTCTCGGCCTGTCGCAGGAAACCATCTACGTCTTGCGCGGCAAACTGGTCGAGTACAACAGTTTACCGGGGCAAGCCGGTTTGATCGGTAACGCCGCCGCTGGCGCCGAATTGCTGCGACAGCTACAGAACAGCAACCTGTCCGGCACCTACAGCGCCTACAATTACTACCTGCAATCGGCCATCGACGCCGGCACCCTCGGCGGCGTCGAATCCACCGTCGGCGGCCAGGTTCACGCCGACGCCGCCAGCTACCTGCTGCGCCAGAACGCAATGATCGAACAAGCCGCCGCACCGTTCGCCAGCGGTACCGACCTCAAGGTCGGCCAATACCGTTTATGGACCACCGCGCTCGCCGGCTACCTGGGCACTGACGGCTCAGCCCACGCCGACAGCAGCAACGAACACAGCCAGGGCCTCATGGTCGGCATCACCCAGCGCTTCACCGAACAACTCAGCGCCCGTGGTGGTTTCGGCTACAGCAAAGGCTCAGTGGGCGGGGCAGGTGGCGAGGCGGATACCGATTTCACCTTCTTCAACATCGGCGCCCGCTACGGCTTCACCAGCCTGGAGCGCGGCCTGTTCGTCGACGCCAACGCCAGCGCCGGTTATGTCGACTACGACAGCAAACGCGACCTCGGCGGTGGCCTCGGTACGGCGAAGGGCGACACCCACGGCAACCTCACCGGCGCGACGTTGGCGCTGGGTTATCGAATGCCGGTCAGCGGCGTGATTCTAGAACCGAGCCTTGGTGTGCGCGTCAGCCATCTCGATCTCAAAGGCTTCCAGGAAAAGGGCAGCGAACTCTCGCTGGACGTTGACGACAGCAAGCAAACCCGCCGCAGCGCTGCGGCCAATCTCGACGTGTCCTTCGCACCGATCGCCATGGGCAACTGGCAATTGGTGCCCGGTGCGCGCGTGGGTTATGAGCATGTGCTGGGTGATTATCAGGTCGACAGCGACGCTCATTTGCTGGGTCTCGGGATTGAACAACGCGCCGCTTTCGACAACCGCGATCAGTTCAGCGGCGGCGTCAACCTCATGGCCAACCTAGGCCCCGTCAGCCTCGGCGCTGAAGTGGGCGCTAGCGGAGGCGGGGACAGCCACGGTTTCGCCGGCAGTCTCAAGGCCAGCTATCAGTTCTGAAACGCGCCGCTTTCACAGGCATTCAAGCACTTGTCCAATCGGCGCTGGCGCATTTGAATGCTTGTGCAAGAACCCCTGGAATTGCGCGACGGGCATCGGTCTGGCAAACAGCCAACCTTGCCCGAAGTGCACGCCACGGCTGCGCAGATACTCAAGCTGGGCCTGGGACTCGATGCCCTCGGCCACCAGTTTCAAGCGCAGACTCTTGGCCATTTCGATAATGTGCGCCGTCACCGAGGAGGCCGTCGGATCGACGTCGATGCTGTCGACAAACGACTTGTCGATCTTCAGCACATCCAGTGGCAACTGTTGCAGATGTTGCAGGCTGGAAAACCCTGTGCCGAAATCGTCGATGGCCGCCATAAAACCCAACTCGCGCGCCCGATTAACCGTCTGCCGCGCCGCATCAATCTGCAGAAAACCCCGCTCGGTCGCCTCCAGCCAGATCTGGCTCGGCCACACATCGGCCTTGCTTATCGCCGCTTGCAGCCGGGGCAGAAAACGCCCGCTGCTGACGTCTGCCGCCGCCAGGTTAATCGCCACATGCAGATCGCGCTGCTGCACTAGCAACGGCCCCAGATCCTCCAGCACCTGATCGATGAGCTGATCGGTGATCGGCTGAATCAAACCACTTTGTTCCGCCAACGGAATAAACCTGTCCGGTGGCACCAGGCTGCCGTCCGGATGCTGCCAGCGCACCAGAGCCTCTGCGCCGACGCAGGCGCCATCGTGCAAATCAATGATCGGTTGATAGTGCACGATGAACTCGCGATTGCGCACCGCCAGCTCAAGCTCGGCCAATGGTGACAGGCGTTGCCGTGTCCGCCTGACGAGCATCAACACCAGCATGCCCGCGATCAGCCCGCCAATCGGCAATAACAGCATCTCCCTGCGCAGCAGTCCTTGCAGCAACTCGTGACGCGACACGGCGGCAATCGCCACCCAGTCACCGCTGTGCACCAGCGTATAGAGATAGCCATCCTCCAGCGCCGTGGCTGGGCCCAAATGCACACGACTCATGAAGCGCTCTGCCCCCGGCCGCGACACCCCGACCAGTTGCCCGGCCGCCGTGCCGACCATCAGATGTACATCATCCTCGACCATCACTTGCAAAAACTGTTCAGGGTCGACCAGCACGTTGAACGCCGCGTATTGCAGCGCCATCATCGGTTTGGTCGGCACAATCCGCGCCTGCACACCGAGCGACACGCGCACGCCATCAGCGGTGGTGAAATCTTCCTTCCACGGCGTCACCCGATGGCCCACTGCCCCCCACGAACCGCAGGCATAAACCTCTTCCTCGACGTAGCCGATCGACTTCACCGAGAACGTGTTGATGGTCAGCAGACGCATCTCGTCGATGCTCTGCGGGGTGCAAGGGGCGAGTTCAGACGCGGCGATACTCTTCAGCACGCCGGCTGCTTCATGGAATGTATTGTTGGCGAGATTCGAGGCCACGACGGCCAGCGATTCCAGACGTTGCTGCGCCGCCGCCAGGTTCAACACCCAGGCGACGTAGCCCATCAAAAGTATGGGAAGCAAGACACACGGAAGGCCCAGGAGAATGCTCCCCCAGACAATGCGTTTTTTGTTCATTTGACGCCACCTTGGCCCACGGCCCGTGACGTGCGGCTGCACGGCTGTTTTTTCAGCCAATACAGATTACCCCCGCCGCCCACCAAAAAAGTTGTCGCAGATCAACACTCAACACCGCGAGCGCAACTGCGCAGGACTCACTCCAAAGGCACTCTGAAAATACTGACAAAACCGCCCGACATTACTAAAGCCAAACCGCAACGCCACCTCCGTCACCGACCCCGAATGCCGCTGCGCCAAGGCCTCATACGCCCGCTCCAAGCGCACCTGACGCTGATACGCCACAATCGACGTCCCTACAAACCGCCGAAACCCCTCCTGCAACGCCCGCTGACTGACATTACTCAACCGCGCCAGCTCCACACCACTCACCAGCTGCTCCGGATGCGCCTGAATAAACTCCACCGCCAACTTCACATGCCGCGGCGCAACCCTCGGCGCCGGCCCCCGCAACGCCTCAGTGAAATTGTGTGGCCAGGCCTCCAGCACCGCATCAATCAACATCTCCCGCAAACGCGACGGCATAAGCGTGCCGCTGTTGATCAACACATCAAACTCCGTCCCCGTCGCCAGATCGATCAACGCCTTGATCCCCTGAAACGCCGCCGAGTTCAGATCCACCATGGGCTCAAACACAATCTTGTGCACAATCGGCCTACCCAACAGCGCCGACAACCGCTCGGTGAGCTGCCCCCGACCAATCGACATCCCGTGCTGCGCGTGGTTGTCGAGAAAGTGCATCGAGCGGATGTCAGCCTTGTCGATGGCCAAACCGATGTGCGACATGCCGACGGATTCGCAGGTGTGGCTGAAGACGATCTTGCCGGCAGTGGGAATGACGAAAGTGATTTCGTCCAGCGGATCAGGGAAGGTCACGCTGAAATCACCGCGGTAATGCATGCGACGAAAACTGACGCCTTCGTGCCGACCGTAGACGCCGCCGATGATGATGTTGGGCGGTGGGGGCGGGGTGTCGGAATAGCGGTTGCCGAAGAGTTTGGAGAAGAGCGCGCCGAAGTCTTCGCAGTGGAGGTTTTCGGAGCGGAGGATGATTTTTTGGCGGGGTGGGGTTGGGAACACTTTCGGTGGTTCCTTGGGTTTTGGGGGCTTTGGGGATGGGGCATGCGTTTGGGCGGTGTGAGGGTAGCCGTTGGGTGTGACAGGGCTGTGACGGGAGAGGGGGGATTCTTGTAAGGTCGCATTTAGCCATTGCCCAAGTGCAAAAGCAGTATCTGCTGAGCAGAATTCGCAGAGAACCCTACGGTCTGGGAGTGTCATAAATTTTGTGTTCGGGCATAACATGCTGCAGAGGTGCATGTATGCCAACCAAAAAGACGACGGCGTTTCCTCGATGCCGCTATCAAACGTTGGGCTGTATTGGGGCGAACTCTGCTCTGACGAAGTAGGTCTTTTCTTCGTTGGCCGCTTCTGACATTCCGACCTGAGCGCCGCCTTCTGCCAGTTTAACTTTGACGGACAGTTCCAAATTTTTGTCCGTCGAAAATGACGTGCTTTCTTTTATTTCCAAGGATGCGGTTAGGCAGCCGCCTTCCTCGCGAGCAAATACGACTGCCTTCCAGGAGGGTTCGTAAGAGAGCCAGAAAAATTTCCCTGAGTCGATTTTGCTGTCTGTTCGCCAAGGGCGACCGCTCAAGGAAAACTCCCGCGTATTCAGCTTGTCGATGTCGCGGTCGGTATCGCTTTTGCAGTTGATATCGCCGCCCCCTAATGCCCCGGCTTGAACTGATACTCCTGCACTGAAGGCACTGCGCGTTCTTTCTGTCGCTTTTTTGGTGATGCTGATTTTGGTTGCGCCCAGATGAACCAGTAGTTTGATGAGCTCCGACTCTCGCTCTTCTAGCAATATGGCGTCGTAGCTGTCGCTAGGGATGTAGAGATGGCCGTTATCATCGTCCTGATAGTCATTCAGTGGATGTTTTCGATAAGTTTTGCCCACCACCGGGTGGCCCGGCTGAAAGCGGTAGCCTTCTGTTCTAGCTTGATTACGGGATAACGAGTGCTCGTTGACATAGGCGGCCAGCATCTGTGCTTCTGCCAGTTTGGCCTGTGTTGACTCTGCGCTTTCTTCAGTTCGATCCTTGGTCAGTGAGGACAGCAACCCTGGAACGCGGAGCGCTGCCGACACGATCAAAGAGCCTGGAATAAAAGGGTTGGCCAGCAACATCGCGCCGGAGGCAAGAGCAGAAGGTTCAATCGAACTGCCCGCCGCCTGCTGGCTTGCGCCTTCACGTCCTGGCATCGTGAAGTTGGGCGAGTAGCTGGTGTTACGTGCTCGCGCTAGCTCGGATGCGGTCTGTTCTTCGATGATGTAGATGAGATCTAGCACTGGGTAACGCTCCTTGTTGGCCGGATAGCGCGTTTATCGGGCATCCAAAAGTAAACGATCCTTGCCGGTGTGGCAGGACCTCTTTAATACCTCATTGTGTCGGCGACCTTAGCCTGGTCTTGAGTAAACGCACCTGATCGACGTACGTGTGGAGAGGACGAGGCTAAGAACCCGCTTGATCGGTTTATAAAAGCTTTACCTGCTGCGATAGCAGGATATCCGGTGTGTCGCTATTGTTTGGCTGACAAAGGCTATGCGGCCGCTGGTGAGCGTTTTTGGTTATGTGCGCTCAATGGATTTAAGAGGAGCCCATTGACCGGCAATGCCTTATCAACGTATTCAAATTGGGCCAAAGTTCTATGATCGCTGACGGTTCTTGCGTGCAAACATTTTCGCGGCTTCATCACTCCAGATTTTAAAGACCTTTGTTTGCAGAGCTTCGGACCGCATTATTGGAGTAGCCATTAGGTGCTCCACGCTGAAGATATAATCCTTGGAAGAAGAGAGCTTGTGGGTTGATTTAGACAAGCTCGCAATGCTGCAGGCCAGCTGTAGTTTTCCTGGCTCGGAGGTCTCGTTCCAATTAAACCGTGGGGAATGCTTCAGTGCTGACATCAGCTCAAGTAGCCCTAAGAGCTTGGTCTGATCGTCCAGTGCAGAACTGCCTGGGAGATTTTGAAGATACCAACGAAACTCATCGACTGTTTCGCCGTTCAACGGATTTACTAGCCCTACAAAGGTTTCAACATCCACTCGATCGCAGTGTGGTCCCTTGCCAGTCAGGGTGAGCACCAGTTCCGGTTCAGTGAACAAGCGGCAACCTTTTCCTTTCCCCTCATATTCGACTGCCTTTGATACCGCTTCACCGAGCACGAATTGTCCAAGAGATGTTGCGACCTTGACCGGCTCAATGACGTCACCAAAGGCAATGCCACCCCGACAAAGAATGCCCTTTCTTACCAAGGCCCACATTAGGTCCTGAGCTGCTAGCGCTACGGCACTTGGTTTCCTAGACCATATAAATGCGCAATCAGATAGCTGCGTAAGCTGAATACCTTGGTGCTTCTTTTTGATTTCCTTTAAGCAAGCCCGAAACGACACCAGCAATTTGGCACAAAAAAAATGCTCGTTTTGCTCTGACGGCTTCTTAATTCCCCAAGCCTCATAGTCCACCGGAGTTAGCTTTGCCTTCTTTTTTGTCAGGTCGCTGATACCGAGAATATCAACGTAAAGAACAGCTCCTTGGTAGTGGTCCATGTTTGTCCTTAAAGGGTGAGACGTGAGCAACCTGCCTTTATGCAAGTCGGTAGTGGCTAACGAATTGATCAAATGTTACGGATAGTTTCGCTCGCTTTGAGTACGAACTCAAATCCTACACCAACTCCCTTCACCACCTCGGTCACACGATCAATGAAGGACTCACCTTGCTCGGGGAGTTCGTACAGACCATTGATACGAATTTTCGGATTTTTGCCTTTGGCGGGTGGATAGGTTTCCAGCAATTCGCCGCCCTCAATAAAGGCGATGTAGGTGTTGATCTTCTCTTGAAGCAACAACAGGTGCTCGCCCTGTTGGGCTTTGTCACCCCATTCAAGGTGATCGGTGATGACCAGTACGAAGTTGTCGGGCTCCCCCTCGGGTACTGCGATGATGTCGATGACTTTGCTTTCGGTGATGGACATGTCTGCTCCCTCAGAGGGGCCATCAGTGTGCGAGGGCTGGATGTTTTGGAATGCGGCCCTGTCAGTGATCGCGATTTCTCAATCCGCTTTGAGTACGAACTCAAATCCAATACCAACGTCTTTCAGTGTCTCGGCAACGCGATCGATGAACAACTCGCCTTGCTCAGGCAACTCGTACTTGCCTTGAACCCGGATGATGGGCGATTTGCCGAGTGCGCCGGGTATCTCGGTGTAGATCTCACCGCTTTCGATGAAGGCGATGTAGTTGTTGATTTTCTCTTGTAGCACCAGCAGGTGTTGACCTTGCTCTGCCTTGTCGCCCCATGCCAGATGGTCAGCGATGCCCAGGATGATCTTGGTGTTGTCCCATTTTGGGATGCCCCACATGTCTATGGTTTTGGCGTCTGTTACGGACATTTGAGTTCCTTGGTTCCGTTATTTTTGCGGCGGCCGCAAGATTTCTACTCGGGTGGGTGGGATTTGGGTGCCGCCAGGGAAGCCGGGTTTGCCCTTGCCCATGATGCGCCCACCGCTCTGTTCGATTTCCGGGAATGCCCGCTTTTGATTGCGGGTCAGTGGTGCCGTGTCAGAAGCTTTGCATTCGACGCATGCGATGTCGCCGTTTGCATCTCTGCCTATCATATCGAGGCGTGTTCGGGTGCCGCTCTCTGTTTTTATGGTGACTTGTTGGCCGGACTCTTCCATTTCATCGGAAAAGCCGCTGTAAGCCTCTTCCTCGAAGGCGGCACCCGCTGCTTTGTTTTTCTCTAGCTGCGTGCTGAGCACGATGTAGATGGGTTCAGGGCCTGCGTCATCGGGGAACCAGATGATTGCGTCCTGGAACTCGGGTGGATGTGCTGGGTTGGCCAGAAGCGTGTCTGACTGTGTTGTCGGCGGGTATACCCATACGGGTGGTAACTGGGGCGCGCCTTCGAGTGCTGGGATACCCAGTACTCCGTCTGGGCTTGGTGCGGGCGTCCAGGTAAGCCCTATGCCGTTGCCTATGTCGGCGACGAATTTTTCGCCGTCTTTGTCTGCCCTAATGACGGGGACATTTTCCCAGTCCTTTTTGCCGCCAGTGTAGAAGCCGTAGGCGTTGACGGAGCCGTCAGGCAAGGTCTTCACGTTGACGCGGACGCGCGTGCGGCCGGTTTCGAGCGTGGCGTATTGGTCGGTTTTGTAGAAGGCGCTGTCGGGTGCGAGGTTGGTGTTTGGCATCAGTAGCGCGACAGTGCCGACGGCGGCGCCTGCTGCCAATGTACCTGCACTCTCAAGCAACCCTAGCGAAAGCGAGCCACCCAATCGTTGAGCGATGGCGCTGCCGGTTGTGGAGCCGCCGACTAGTTGAAGAGATGTGCCTTCGGCGGTGATGGCTGCCCCGGTGGCCAGCACTGCCCACAAACCGTAGTCCGTCAGTTTCTCTACAGGGACGAATCCTGTCGGGTGGGTGTGGTTGATTTCACCGTCGGGCAGGTTGCAGCTTTTGGCGAAGACGCAGCCCAAGGGCTCGGGTTTTGTGTCTGGCGCTGGTGGGAGGTCTTTGTATTGCGCCCAGTGCTGGGCGTGTACGTCGACAGGTTCGACGCTGCTGTTGCGGTAACCCTTGGGTGGGTTAGGGACGTAGCCGCTCAATCCTTGGTTCCTTGTTCTGGTCCTTTTTGAACGAGGCGGCAGGTTGCCATTCAAAATTTGGAGAGGCAATGGGTGGCACTTTGACTTCTCAGGGTCGATTGTTTCATTCTGATAGCTCCAGCCTTCTGCTGGAGCCGGAGTTTGATATGGCAGTAGCTCTCTTGCGCTGCTGCCTTGAGCCCGACCTACTAAGCTGGAAGGAACCATGTCTAAGAAAAATCAATTAGATTTTATTGTTGAAAAAAAATCTCGAGCCTCTAATTGGGTGTACGCGGGGCTAGGAGAGCTAGCAACTCTACACAGTGGATTCACGGCGCTAAGTTCTCCAGAACCGTATCAAATATCGTTACACGTTGTCGCTATCGCTTCATGTATAGAAGCACTTGCCAGGGCTTGTATAAAAATACTTATAGACGAGGAAGACAGTCCTTATCTCGAAAAAGCCAGAGGTTTCAGGGACTTAACCTTTGACTTTGAATTAACGAAAGCTTTGAGTCGCAAAGAAATAACATTTGGAGATCTGGTAAGCCATAACGTTAGTATAAGCGGCATAGATCAAATATTAAAGCATTTCGGGGTATTATTTGAAGGTGATGGTGGGCAAAAGGATTTGAAGAACTGTCTTGCGACAATAAGGGAGTTTGTAGAGCCTCCAGAAGACTCAATTATGGGGGATTTAGACAATTGCAAGCCAGAATATGGCGATTTAATGGTTGTAGATGCTGATAAACTAATCTGTGATATCAGAGATATTTTCTCAGCACGGCACATAGCCGCACACGAAGCGAACTTTAGGCTGGTGAGCTATGAGCAGTTGATACATTGGTTTGAAAGCGCGATGTTGTTTGCTAATTCAATGTACGAAATAGTCGAACAAAAACTTCATCCTGGCGCCTCGCGTGAAGCTTTCGGGAGTTCTATTCAGGCGCTACAGAGTGCTGGGGTGCTTTATGATAAAATTAAGAATGAATGGGAGGGGCTAATAAAAAAATGGGTGGTTGAATGGGACTTGGATGATGAAGCGGTGATAAGACTCCGAGCAAGTATTCTTGAGTCAGATGAATCATTCAGCGACTATATCGACAAAGAATTCAACCTGCATTATGTACGCGTAGGGTGCATTTCTGCAAATGGGTATCGTCATCTTGATGCAAAAATTCAGAAAATTCTTCTTGAATCAAGATTAGATTACCTCAAGCGACTGAAGTCAGAGGTCTAAATACAATTGCGTTGGTTAAGCCCATGAACTGCATGGGCTTATATGCTATCTAGGACGTATCGTGAATCCGCCGTCCAGCCCCATGAACTTGTCGCCGATGTGAGGTAACTTTATGCCTAAATTCATAAACATAGTGAGAGTAACTGGCGCTACGTCGATAGGAGTTACAGCTTCTCCTGTTTCCAACTGAATAGTTTCTATCATCTTCCTAGTGGAGAGACTAATTCTGGTCTCAGGTAGACGATTAATTGCTTTTCGGATTTTCCGTGCCCTGATGCAAGTATAAATTATAGTTGACAGTGTATTCGCAACTTTCGCGGCTATGAAGGTCACGCCTTTTAAGGCCCTATGATTCCACCACTTCCATGATGAAATAGTCGGCCATGCGTGTGGGATTTTCCTCGACATTAACACGTTGAAACTAGAGCATTCTTGGAATAGCCCCCTGATTTTAATGACCTCAGCGTTGTCGATAGGCAGCCTTTTTACACACAGCCAACTCTTTATTCTAATCTCATGATTGTGACCCTTGGCTCTGAGGATGTTAATTGCTGCCTTAATATTCGATTCCTGCAAGCGGATATCAGGGTTTTTACTATCCAAGTGAAAAGCGAGCACTGCCCCCTTGTCATAGCTCACCGACAAACCATTTCCTATTGGGATAGCTATTCCTTTATTCCCCAACAGAAGTTGAATGAAAACCCCAAACACAACAAAAGCCAATCCTGATGAGCCAGGAAGGTAATTGTGATACGGGATCAACCTGAAATCGAGTCCATTTCCTGTTGCTGCGCTTATAAGGTCGGTAAGCAGAAAAACCCCTATAAGGGTTCCGCACAATGCGACTGATATTAGTAGCACTCTAATTATCCATATATTGCAAGAGCGGAGCAGTATTATATGCCACCATTGTTCGAGTCTATGCGAGAGATCTTGGTCTTTGGTTTTAGCCCTTTCGGAGATCCACACGTAGAGAACAACGAAGATTCCTACTATCATAAGGATAAGTGCCAGAATAAACCCATAGTTTACTACAATATCTAACGAATCTATTACGAACATTGTTTGCTCTCATTTCATTTGTGCTTATTCTACTGGCTATTGCTATTTCTTTCCATTGGGAGTTGCGGCGCAGTTATTAAAAAGCGCCGTGCAAATGATCCAGTAAAAGCATCGAGATAGCACGTTCAGCATGTGGTTTTAGCTTGCTTTTCGCATTTAGAGGCAAGTATGGCCGAGCAGGAGTATCACCCCAAAGTTGCGGAAAATCTGCCTGCTCTCCACCAAATTGCATCAATGCCGCATACGGTTTATTGCTGCCGACCACGGCCGAGTTTTCGGTCGCGTGGGTAGTTATCGACGCCGCCAACCCACCAGCACTCACCTGCAACATCTGCCCCGGGCAGTGGCCGTGTTTCGCGCGTTTCTCAGTGGTGACGTCGGAGAGTTCTGGCCATTCGGGGCGGCCTTCGTGTTCGAAATTTTCTTCGGTTTGGCTGGCGAGTTCTGCTGCGATGGATTGCATCAGGGGTTTTAGGTCGCCGATGGCGTCTTCGATTTGGTTGAGGGTTTGTTGTAGGCGTTGGTGTTTGAGTTCGATGGTGAGCATGGGGGAATTTTTGACCTTTCGGTTTGATCGGGTGGGTAAGGCGCTGGGGGATGTGGTCGATCAGGGGGCTGTTGAGGCGATTGCCACGCGGTTGTCTCAGGCGTCTCGCCAGGGTGGGAGGGATTCGACTGTTTCGCTGTTGTATGCGTTGGCGATCGGGAATCTGGTGATTGCGGCGATGAATTTGGCGGTTCAGTTGGGGGTGCCTAAGGTGACTGCTGATGTGGTTAAGGGGGTGTGATTTGGACTCTCTTTATCGGAGCGGTGATTTGAGGCGGGAGCCGTTGAGTGGACTTGCCCCTACAAAACCGGACACCAACTCCCTGTTAAATTGATGCCACTGCCAAGCGCCTGAACTCCCTCGGTGAACGGTAGTTCAAGGCGCTGTGCGGATGCTGCTCGTTGTAATGTTCGAAGGCAATTGCCAGGTTACGCAACGCCGTTTCTCGATCCGGCTTGGGCATGTGCGCCACGTAGTCACGCTTGATCGTCTTCACGAAGCTCTCGGCCATGCCATTACTCTGCGGGCTACGCACTGGTGTGGTCACCGGCTGCAAGCCGATCTGCCGAGCAA